>JAUNRO010000125.1 GCA_030544185.1 Propionibacteriaceae bacterium
CGCCCGTTCCAGCCGCCTCCGCCGGCCATCGGCGGACCCGGCGGGAAGGGCGGACGGCGCGGCCCGCCGGGGCCCCACGGGTTCCCCGGATCACCGGGCTGACCGGGCCACTGCGGTGGGCCCCAGGGACGCTGACCCCAACCGCCACGGCGGCCACGTCGCCGGCGTCGGGTGTCGCCGCCGGCCTCGCCATCCGCGCCGCGCCCACGGTCGGCACCGCTGCCACGACCCGCATCTTGGCCACGGCCGTCACCGCGGTGGCGACCGAGGTGACGCAGATGCAGCAGCGCTGCCCGCGTGAGCCAGGCGTTCGTGGAGATCTGCTCCTCGGTGGCCACCTCATCGATGCGCTTCTTCACCGACGCGGGCAGCCGGAGGCTGACGCGGGCCAGCGGCTCGTCCTCCTCGGTGAACTCACCGGCCGCATCGCCCGCCGGATGGTCCGGGAAGTCCTCGGCGAACTCCTCGAAATCGCCGTCGGAACCGTCATCACCGAACTCGACGGGATCCACGACGAACTCCGGCTCGGAGCCGACCATCCGGACCTCGACCCGCACGGTCTCCAGTTCGGCACTGATCTCTGCTGCGGCATCGGAGAGCGCCTCGATGAGTGCGAGCCGGAGCGCGGCATCCACCGAAGCGCCCAGGCTCTGCACCATGTGCTGCGTTGGTTCGTCTGCGAGGGCCGCGGCCTGGCTGACCCGTTCGCGGACCTTCTCGATGTAAGCACTGAGTTCCATGACTCTATAATGACGTCACCCTGACGTCATAGCAAGGGTCAGATGACGTCAGGCCGAACTAGCCACCCGCCTCGCCTCGCGAAAAGCCACTGTGACAGGTTTCTGGGACAGGGCTGGTGACATGTCGCTACAGTGCGCTCACGCGCGTGGGCGCGGGGTGGGGAGTCCGAAGGGCCCGCCGGGACCGCTGCGCGGAACGCAGCGACGGCGTTCCGCGGGACAGGGCAGTCGAGGCGAGGCGGTGTGCGGTGACTCCAGGTGGGCGTGGCGGACAAACACGGTTCCGGCGGCGTAGGTCTTCCGATCCGTGGTCCGATATCCGTGCGATCCGTGCGGAGCTGTTCAGCGATGAGCGGCTGGTCGAACACGGTGTCTCGCTCGCGGACAGCCAGGTCACGGTTTCGGGCGCGGTCCCCGTGGTCTCCCTGCTCGATCGGCTCGGTGACAACCACAAGGTGCTCATCAAGTGCTATGAGTCGCTGGTCGGCGATCTCGGTGCGGGCCGGCCGATCACCCCCGCAGCCGAGTGGCTGGTCGACAACTTCCACCAGGTGGAGCAGGCCTTCCGGCAGGTACGCCAGGATCTGCCGCCGGGCTATTTCCGCCAGCTGCCGAAGTTGGGCCGGGGCTTCCTGGAGGGCCATCCGCGGATCTTCGGGGTGATGTGGGGCTATGTCGCTCACACCGACAGCCTGTTCGACCCCGACACCCTCGCCGCCTACATCCGCGCCTATGAATCCCGCAAGCCGGTCACCCTCGGCGAGCTCTGGGCGGTCGCGATCACGCTGCGGCTGCTGCTGCTGGAGAACCTCCGGCGGATCGCCCTGCAGGTCGTCGACTCCGCGAGCGATCGTGCTCGCGCGGACGACCTCGCCGACAAGCTGCTCGGCACCGGTGGCCAGCAGCAGCTCTCCCTGGCCCAGGCCCTGCCCAACCCCGACAACGTCAAGGTCACACAGTCGTTCGCCACCCAGCTCCTGCGGCGCCTCGCCCACACCGACACCGCGGATGGCAGCGAATGGGTGACGCGGACGCTCGCCGCGCAGGGCGAGGATCCCGACAACGTCATCGAGCTCGAGCACGCCCGCCTCGCCCGCCAGGCGCTGACGATCCGCAACATCTTCACCTCGCTGCGGCTGGTCGCCGACGTCAACTGGGAGGACTGGATCGAGTCCGTCAGCGTCCTCGAACTGGAGCTGCGGACCAGCGCCGGTTATCGGGCGCTCGATTTCACCACCCGCAACACCTACCGCTCCGCGATCGAGACGCTCGCCCGTGGCTCGGGTCACGAGGAGCTCGAGGTCGCTCGCGCCGCCCTGGCCTGGGCTCGCGAGGCCACCACCGACGTCGGCCAGGACCTCGGGTTCTGGCTCATCGACGACGGCCGGCGCGACTTCGCCAACGCCATCGGCTATCGCCGCTCCGCCCGGGAATGGCTGGCCCACACGCTCCGCGGCGCCGGGCTGTGGGGCTACCTCGGCGGGCTCACCCTCGCCACCGCGATCTGCCTCGGCATCTCCCTGCTCGTGCTCGCCCTGGCTGCGGGGGGCCTCAGCGCCATTCACCCGGGCCTGTGGGTGGCGCTACTGCTGCTGCTCTCGCTGCCGATCAGTACGCTCGCGCTCGGCCTGGTCAACTATCGCTCCGCGATGCTCTTCCACGCCCGCCCCCTGCCCGCCCTGTCGCTCGACGATGGCGTCACGCCGGAGCTGCGTACGCTCGTCGTTGTCCCCACCTTGCTCACCTCGACCGATGGTGTCGAGGAGCTGATCCAGCGGCTCGAGGTGCACTATCTGGCCAACCTCCACGGCGAGCTCTACTATGCGGCCCTCACCGACTGGGCCGATGCCGACTCCGCCGAACGCGACGGCGACGTGGCCCTTCTCGATGTCGCCCTCGCGGGCGTACGCTCCCTCAATGCCCGCTATGGCAACCGGTTCCTGCTGTTCCATCGCCAGCGCACCTGGAACGCGAGCGAGGGCGTCTGGATGGGCTGGGAGCGCAAACGCGGCAAGCTCGACGAACTCAACCGCTATCTGCGCGGTGCCGGCGACACGAGCTATTCGGTCGTCGAGGGACGCCTGCCGGGGCAGTTCCGCTATGTCATCACCCTCGACTCCGACACGCTCCTGCCGCGCGATGCGGCGCGCCAGCTGATCGCCAAGATGGCCCACCCGCTCAACCGGGCCCAGTTCGATGAGCGGACGCGCCAGGTGCTGCGCGGCTATTCGATCCTGCAGCCGCGGGTCACCCCGTCGCTGCCGCTGACCGAGGACACCTCGCCGTTCCAGGAGGTCTATTCCACCCAGCGCGGCCTCGATCCCTATGCGTTCGCGGTCTCCGACGTCTATCAGGACCTGTTCGGCGAGGGCTCGTTCGCCGGCAAGGGCATCTATGACATCGACGCCTTCCACCGGGCGCTGGAGGGCCGGATCCCCGAGAACACCCTGCTGTCGCACGACCTGCTCGAGGGCAACTACTCCCGCTCCGGGCTGGTCACCGACGTGGAGGTCGTCGAGGAATATCCGACGGCCTATGAGGTCGCCGCCGCCCGCAACCATCGCTGGTTGCGCGGTGACTGGCAGCTGCTTCCCTGGCTGCTCGGCAGGCGCGGCAAGGGCCTCACCGGGCTGGGCCGGTGGAAGATGATCGACAATCTCCGCCGCTCCATCGTGCCGATCTTCACGGTCGCGGGCACGATCCTCGCCGCAGCGGTGCTGCCGTGGCCGGCGCTGCTCGCCTGGCTGATCATCGCGCTGGCCATCCACCTGATCCCGCCGACCCTGCCGCTGTGGCGGCGGATCCTGCTCAACCGCAAGGGTGTCACCCGCGCGAGCCAGGCCCGAGCGCTCGCCGAGGACACCCGGATCGCGTTCGCGCTCACCTTCTTGAACCTCACCCTCACCGCCCACGAGGCCCAACAGGGCATCGACGCGATCCTGCGGACGTTCGCCCGGCTCATCACCCGCCGCAAGCTGCTCGAGTGGACCACCGCCGACGCCCTGACCCAACGGGCCAAGGGCACGCCGAGCAGCTATCTGCAGATGATGGGGCCCAGCCTGCTCGCCCCGATCGTGCTGCTCGTCCTGGCACTGCTGCGCAGCCCCGCCAACCTCGCCGTGGTCGCCCCGGTCGCGGCGATGTGGCTTGCTGCCCCGTTCGTGATGTGGTGGGTCAGCCGGCCCTATGACCGGATCGAGATCCAGGCCAGCGATGCAGACCGCGACTATTTGCGCCTGGTTGGCCGCCGGACGTGGCACTTCTTCGCCACCTTCGTCAACGAGCGGGAGAACTGCCTCCCGCCAGACAACTTCCAGGAGGACCCCGAGCCGAAGGTCGCCCATCGCACGTCACCGACGAACATCGGGCTCTATCTGCTCACCACCGTCTCCGCGCGCGACTTCGGCTGGATCGGTCTCGCCGATGCGGCCGACCGGCTCCGCGCGACCTGTCGTTCGATGGCGGACCTCGAGCACTATCAGGGACACCTCTACAACTGGTATGACACCCGCACCCTGATCCCGCTCGAGCCGCGCTATGTGTCGAGCGTCGACAGCGGCAACCTCATCGGTCATCTGATCACCCTCGCCCAGACCTGTGCCGAATGGCTGGCGGATCCGGCCCTCGACAACCCCCCGCTCGCCGGCCTCGGCGACGGGCTGCAGCTCGTCCGCGAATCCCTCGAGGGTGTGCCCGACGAGCTGGCTGCCCCGGTGTACGCCCAACTCGAGCGCGCCGAGGCCATCCTCGCGGAGGCGCGTGGTGAGGCGCCTGGGGAGACGCGGGGGGACGCCGACGGCGCTGACCGCGAACCCTCGCGGACTCCCGCCGCGATCCTCCATGCCCTCTCCACCCCCATCGACGCCCTCATCGATGCGACCCGGCCGCTGTCGGGGGAGCCGCCGATGTGGGCGGTGGCCACCCGCGACACCCTGCGGTCGCTCCAGCGCGACCTGTCGGTCGACCGGGACGAGCTGGCCCGAACGATCAGCAACATCGAGGACCTCGCCCGCCGGGAGACCCTCGTCGCCGACTTCCGGCTGTTGCTCGATCCGCGCCGCCAGCTGCTGTCGGTGGGCCTGCGCGCGGACACGGGCAAGCTGGATGAGGCGTGCTATGACCTGCTCGCCTCCGAATGCCGCCTGACCAGCTATGTCGCGGTCTCCAAGGGCAACATCCGCACCAAGCACTGGTTCCGGCTCGGCCGGTCGGTCACCGCGGTCGGCGGCGGGGCGGCCCTGCTGTCCTGGTCGGGATCGATGTTTGAGTATCTGATGCCGCCCCTGGTCATGCGGGCCCCCGCGACCGGTCTGCTCAACCAGACGGCGCAGCTGGTGGTGCGCCGGCAGATGGAGTACGCCCGGGAACTCGGGGTGCCGTGGGGCATCTCGGAATCCGGTTTCAATGCGCGCGACCCGCACATGAACTATCAGTATTCACCGTTCGGCGTCCCCGGGCTCGGCATCGTTCGCGGCCTTGCCGACAACCTCGTGATCGCGCCCTATGCAACAGGTCTGGCGTCGATGGTCGAGCCGGACAAGTCGGTCGAGAACTATCGCCTGCTGCACGAGCTCGGCGCCCGCGGACGCTACGGCTTCTATGAGGCGGTGGACTTCACCGCGGACCGGTTGCCCCGCGATGAGCAGTTCGCGGTCGTGCGCTCCTATATGGCCCACCACCAGGGCATGACGGTGGTGGCGATCCACAACGTCGTGCTCGACGGGTTGATGCGCGAGCGGTTCCACGCCGAGCCGATGATCGCGGCGAGCGAGATGCTCCTGCAGGAGCGCCAGCCGCGCGACGTTCCGGTCACCCACGCCCGGCGCGAGGAGCTCAAGGCGACCCACGCGGTGCACGCCCCGGAGGCGGCGGAGGAGCGCACGCTGAGCGGTTCCGCGGCCCTCACCCCGGCCGTGCACGCCATGTCCAACGGTGGGCTGAGCCTGCTGCTGACCCCGGCCGGCGGCAGCCAGCTGCGCTGGCGCGGCCTCGCGATCAACCGCTGGCACGCGAACCTGACCAGCGACGAGACCGGGGCGTACTGCTATCTGCGCGATCGCGACAGCGGCGACATCTGGTCCGCCGCGGCGCTGCCGGTGATCGACACCGACCCCTATCGGGTGCAGTTCGCCGAGGACCGGGCCGAGTTCATCCGGCGCCGCGGCGACCTCACGACCTCGTTCGTGCACCACCTCTCCCCGGAGGCGGACGTGCTGGCGCGGCGGCTGACGCTGAGCAACCAGGGCAACGAGGACCGGCGGCTGACGGTGACCTCCTATGCCGAGCTCGTGCTCGCGGCGGCGCGCGACGACGATGCCCACCCGGCCTTCTCGAAGCTCTTCGTGCGCACCGAATATCTGGCCGAGGCCGGGATCCTGCTGGCAACCCGGCGCAAGCGCTCCTCGAGCGATCCCGAGGTCTGGATCGCCCACTTCGTCAAGGTCGGGCACACCGGCAGCAGGGATGGCCTGCGGGTCGAGACCGACCGGGAGGCGTTCCTGGGCCGCAATGGCCGCTTCACCGCCCCCGCGGGCGTGACCGATCCGGAGTCGGCGAGTGGGCGGACCGGCTATGTCCTCGACCCGATCATGTCGCTCAACCAGGACATCGAGGTTCCGGCGGGCGGGCGCGCGATCGTGACCTTCTGGACCGCGGTGGCGGCGACCCGTGAGGAGGTCCTGCGGCTGGTCGATCAGCACCTCTCCCCGGGGGCCTACGACCGGGTGGAGGCCCTGCGCTGGACCCACTCGCAGATCATGTTGCGCCACCTCGGCATCACCTCGCGCGAGGCCGCGCGGTTCCAGGAACTCGCCGGTCACGTGCTCTATCCGGTCCCGCAATTGCGGGCCAGCGCCGAGGAGCTCGCCGACGCGCGGCCGCAGTCGGCGTTGTGGTCGCTCGGCATCTCCGGTGACCTGCCGATCCTGGTGGTGCGGATCGATGACGAGCGTGACCTGCCCGTGGCGGCTGAGGCGGTGCAGGCCTTCGAATACTGGCGGACCAAGCGCTTCGCCGTCGATGTCGTGCTGCTCAACGAGCGCTCGGTGTCCTATGTCCAGGAGCTGCAGAACGGTCTCGACCGGATCGCGGCCGGCATCCGGCCCCGGACCGGGTCGCCCGACTCGACCGGGCGCGTGTTCGTGGTCCAGCGCGAGCAGGCCGACGCCGAGGCGGTCGCCGCGCTGCTGGCGACGGCCGCGGTCGTGCTCGTCGCGCGGCGCGGCCGGCTCGAGCACAATCTGCCCACGCTGGAGCCGGCGCGGGTACGCAAGGCGCTGCCGGTGGTCGGGCCCGCTCCCGCCCTGCGTCCGGACGAGACCGCCGACCTGCTGCACTTCAACGGTCACGGGGGGTTCAGTCCCGACGGGCGGGAATATGTCGTGGTCCTCGAGCCGGGGGAGTCGACCCCGGGGCCGTGGACCAATGTGGTGGCCAACGAGGAGTTCGGCTTCCACGCGACGGCGGAAGGCTCGGGATATACGTGGTGGCGCAACAGCCGGGACAACCAGCTGACCCCGTGGCCGAACGACCCGGTCGCGACGCCGGTCGGCGAGGCCTGTTATGTCCGCGACGACGAGACCGGTCAGGTGGCCTGCCCGACCGCCTCCCCGGTGCCCGGTGGGCGGCACGTGGTGCGCCACGGATTCGGCTATACCCGGTTCTGGCATGACATGGGCGGGGTGGAGCTCGACCAGACAGTGTTCGTGGCCGGTGCGGACCCGGTCAAGATCTCCCTGCTCACGCTGACCAACACCGATGTGCGGTCACGGCGGCTGACGGTCACGGCGTACGCCGAGCCGGTCCTCGGCATGGGTCGCGCCGGCAGCTCGCGGCACATCATCACCGAGCGCGATGCGCAGACCGGGGCGCTGCTGGCGCGCAATCCGTGGGTGACGCAGTATGCCGGGACCATGTTCTTCGACCTCGCCGGGACCCAGGAGTCCGCGACCGCGGACCGGCGGGAGTTCCTCGGCCTGCACGGGTCGCTGGCGCTGCCCCAGGCCGTGCAGAACTCGGGCGTTCTGTCCGGGAGCACCGGCCCGGGTCTGGACCCCTGCCTGGCGCTGCGGCGCACCGTCACCCTGGAGCCCGGGGAGCAGGTCGACCTGGTGGTCACCCTCGGCGCCGCCCCGGATGCGGAGGGCTGCCGGGCGCTGATCGAGCGCTATCGGGCCACCGCGGCGCGGACGGTCCTCGACGACGTCGTGGAGCACTGGCGCGATCAGTTGGAGCAGGTCCGGGTGAGCACCCCGGACAGTTCGTTCGACGTGATGATGAACGGCTGGCTGCTCTATCAGACGCTGGCCTGCCGGATGCTCGCGCGCTCGGGCTTCTATCAGGCCTCCGGGGCGTACGGCTTCCGAGATCAGCTCCAGGATTCGATGGCCGCGGTGCTCGTGCAGCCCGAGCTGGCCCGCGAGCATGTGCTGCGGGCGGCGGGGCGGCAGTTCCCCGAGGGCGATGTGCAGCACTGGTGGCTGCCGGCCAGCGGGCAGGGTGTGCGGACGCGGATCACCGACGACGTCGTGTGGCTGTCCCACGCGGTCGCCCGCTATGTCCGGGTCACCGGGGACACTGGCGTCCTCGATGAGCAGGTGCCGTTCCTCGCCGGCGATGTGCTGACCGAGGAGGAACACGAGAAGTTCTTCCAGCCCGAGACCTCCGCGGAGACCGCGACGCTGTGGGAGCACTGCAAGCTCGCGCTGGAGCTGTGCTTCACCCGGACCGGGCGCCACGGACTGCCGCTCATCGGCGGCGGCGACTGGAACGACGGCATGACCCGAGTCGGCATCTGCGGGGACGGCGAGAGCGTGTGGCTGGGCTG
>JAUNRO010000126.1:0-5639 GCA_030544185.1 Propionibacteriaceae bacterium
ACCGAGTCAAGATCATCTCGGTGCACCACGACGACCCACGCGATTCCGGCCAGGGCAACGAACGCCGCCTGCGGTGCCCGGCTGCGCGCCATCGCGCTCGGCGTGCAGATGAGCAGAACGAACGGCTCGACCCCATTGATCCCGTGCTCAAGGGCGAGCGCCAGGGGAATCACCGCCAACGCAGTGGCAGGTGCTGCGATCCACGGAGCCAGTCCCATAGCGCCGATAGCGGCGATCCTGCTCGTCAACTGCCAGGGATCCCCCGGGGGCTGCTGCACGAACTCGATCAACTCATAGACCAGAAACACCCCGGCAAAGGCACTGACCAAAGCGCGCGCTATCAGCAGTGGCGCGCTGTGGTTACGAGACCCGAACGCTCGGCGCCCTTGGTGGTCCAGCCACCGCATCAGCCCGCTCATGGTGGCACCTTAGGGCCCTCAGAGATACTTGCATCGCACGATCTTGCACCAGAAATCGGCAGGTCCACCAACTACCCGAACGGCCACGTCCACGAATGTGTGCGCGGACCCGGCCTCCTGAGTCCTCGCCGGCGCGGCGGGCACTGGGACACCGAGCGCAAGAACCGCCGCTATGAGTGTGGATGTAACAAACGACACGATGACTCCTTGGACGACCGGCCCTTGCCGGGATGCAAGAAGCCAACCAAACCGTTGGCGTCCACAACATTGACTTTCAGCCAATTGCTCGAGCGGCTCTGAGCCCGCCGGCGTACGCCTCAGCCGCGCACGGCACACCGGAACGGTCCGCTGGCCGCCCGGTCAACCGTCGCTAAGCTCGCGCCATGCCCACAGCTTTGATCACCGGCGCGACCGCCGGCATCGGTGCGGAATTCGCGCGCCAGCTCGCCGATCGGGGTTATGACCTCGTGCTCGTCGCGCGGGATGAGGCGCGCCTGCAGGCGTACGCCGAGGAGCTCCACACCGAGTCCGCGACCGACGTCGAGATCCTGCCCGCCGACCTCGCGGACCGGGAGCAGACGCTCCTCGTCGCGGCGCGCCTGGAGGATCAGAGCCGGCCGGTCCACCTGCTGGTGAACAACGCCGGGTTCGGGCTGCGCTCGACGATGCTCGACCCCGACACCACGCTGGAGGAGCGGGCGCTGGACGTCATGTGCCGGGCCGTCATGATCCTCGGCAACGCCGCTGCCCGGTCGATGAAGGACCGCGGCCGGGGCATCATCATCAACACCTCCTCGGTCGCCGGGCTCATGGCGATGGGCAACTACTCCGCCATCAAGGCCTGGGTGACGGCCTATTCGGAGTCCCTGGCGACCCAGCTCCGCAAGTCCGGGGTGACGGTCACCGCCCTGCTCCCGGGATGGGTGCACACGGAGTTTCACGACCGGGCCAACATCAACGCGAAGTCCATCCCCGACTGGGCGTGGATCGACAAGACGGTGGTCGTTCGCGACGCCCTCGCGGACGCCGAGAAGGGCAAGGTCCTCTCGGTTCCGACGCTCGGCTGGCGGCTCGCGGCCGCCGGCGCCGGCGTCCTGCCCCGGGGGGTGATCCGCTGGATCTCCAGTCTGGTGACGTCCAAACGACACTGAACAACAACGCCCCAACACCCGATCTTGGAGGGGTTCCACAACGATTCCGGCCAGGGCTTCGTGGGCTCCCCACAACCGTGGACCGTGATGGGACAAGGCCTGTCAGGAGGCTTAGGCTGTGCCGGTGAGTGAACGACGGCGATACCGGGCGCGGAGCCACCGCGCGGCCCGATTCGTCACCCAGCAGCTGATGCTGAAGCCCACGATTTGGGCATTGGTCGACGTCAAGGTGCACGGCAAAGACCGCCTGAAGCACCTCGAAGCCCCCTATATCGTGGTGTCGAACCACTCAAGTCACCTCGACTGCCCGCTGATCATCGGCGCCCTGCCGCGGCGGCTGTCGCAACAGCTCGCGACCGGCGCGGCCGCCGACTATTGGTATGGCAATCAGCTCAAGTCCACCACCACCGGCCTGTTCTTCAACACCTTCCCGGTCGAACGTGGCCGCGGTCTGCGCGGGCAGGGATCCGGAGCCCGCGGGCTGGCCGGCCAACTGCTCAACGACGGCGTACCCCTGCTGATCTTCCCCGAGGGCACCCGCTCGCGCACGGGCGCAATGGCGTCCTTCAAGCCCGGCACGGCCGCGCTGTGCATTTCGCGCAACGTGCCGTGCCTGCCCGTGGCGATCGTCGGGGCGGCGCTGGCGATGCCGACCGGCTATAAGCTGCCGAAGAAGGGCCGCCCGCAGGTGCATCTCGTGTTCGGTGAGCCGATGTGGGCCAGCGCCGGTGAGACGGCGCACGCGTTCTCCGACCGCATTGCGGCGACCATCCGCCAGATGCACGACGAGCAGGCGGCGATCGCCGGCCTGCCACAGATGAGCGACTACGCCGAGGCCGCGCTGGCGGCGCAGGCGATGGGCGTGCAGGACGAAATCACCGCGGGACCCGCCGCGGACAGCCACGCGGCACTGGCCGCAGATGACAGACTCGGGGACGATCAGCCGGCGCGGGAGCCGGCCGAGGACAAGGAGCCGGACCAGTGACCAACGGCGTGAAGCACATGAAGTGGTGGGGCTGGGGCGTCGAGGGCATCGCCTTCCATCACGAGGACAAACCGCGGTTCGCCCCGTTCGTGCTGGAAAAGGTCGGTCTCGACGTGAACGCGCCCTCGGTGAAGCCGCCGACCTTCGACGAGATCGATGTCCCGGCTTCCCGGCTCGACGACGGCCTGCGCGCGACGCTGACGGGGATCCTCGGCGAGAAATACCTGGTCACCGAGGACATGGACCGCGTCGTCCATACGTTCGGCAAGTCCGTCCGCGACCTCATCCGGATGCGCCGCAACCTCCTGCAGCGGGTGCCCGATGGCGTGCTCTATCCCGCGGACGAGGAGCAGGTGCGCCAGATCGTTGACGCGGTCGTCGCCACCGATGCCGTGCTGATCCCGTTCGGCGGCGGCTCGAACATCGTCGGCGCGCTCGAGCCCCGGGCCCGCGAGGAGCGCGTGGTGCTCTCCCTCGATCTCGGCCGGATGAACCAGGTCCTGGAGATCGACGACGAGGCCGGCCTCGCCCGCATCCAGGCCGGCGCGCTCGGCCCCGCCCTGGAGGAGCAGCTCAACCGGCGCGGCTGGACGATGGGCCACTTCCCCGACTCGTTCACCCACTCGACCCTCGGCGGCTGGATCGCGACGCGGTCCTCCGGCATGCAGTCCGACGTCTATGGCGATATCGCCGACATCACGCGTGGGATCCGGGTCATTCAGCCCGGGCGTACGCTGGTTCTGCGCCCGCTGCCGTCCACCTCCACGGGCCCGTCGGTGCGTGAGATGATCCTCGGCTCCGAGGGCCGCCTGGGCGTGATCACCGAGGCCACGGTGAACGTGCACCGCCTGCCCGAGGAGCGCGTCATCCTGGCGTACTTCTTCCCCGACTGGCCCACCGGGCTCAAGGCGATGGCGGCCGTCTCCAGGTCCGAGGCCGATGTCCTCGTCGCGCGCTGCTCCGACGACCGCGAGACCGCGTTCTCCTTCTCGACGCAGAAAAAGCAGAAGGGCGTCAAGAAGCTCGTCACTGAGGGGGTCTTCAAGGTCCTCGAGCGCCGCGGCTGGGACCTGTCCAAGCTGTGCATGTCGTTCATCGGCTTCGAGGGCTCCAAGGAGCACGTGAAGCACCAGAAGGAACTGGTCAAAAAGATCGTCCTCGCCCACGGCGGCATGCTGATCGGCAAGGGCCCCGGCGCGCTCTATGACCAGAAGAAGTTCGATACGCCCTATCTCCGCGATTTCCTGCTCGACCGCGGTGCCGCCGCCGACGTCTCGGAGACCTCAGCCCCCTATTCGAAGCTGCAGACGCTCTATGACAACACCATCATCGCCGCCGAGGAGGCGATGGCCGAGGTGGGCTGCCGGGGCTACATCATGTGCCATCTCTCGCACAATTATCATTCGGGCGCCTGCCTCTATTTCACGTTCGCAATCGCCGATGATTCCGCTGAGGTCCTGGAGAAATATGACCACGTGAAACGTGCGATTCAGCAGTCGTTCATCGACAATCACGGCACGCTGTCGCACCATCACGGCGTGGGCCGGGAGCACGCGCCGTGGATGACACAGGACATCTCGGCCGCGGGTGAGGCGATGATCAAGGATCTGATCACGGCGGTCGATCCAGGTGACAACCTCAATCCCGGCGTCATCGTCCACACCGGCAAGCCCGGCATCACGGTGATTTCCGCCGATCACGAGGAGCCCGCAACGGCTGAGTGATCAGCCTCACAATTGCCTGAATTGCGACGGTTTCTTCCCTGAGCGGCAGCTTCGGGCTCAGACTGTTCCCTATGCCCCCGCACGAGGTAGCCATCAGCCGCACCATCGCCGCCACGCCTGAGGAGATCTGGGCCGTGATGACCGATCTCGCTGAGACTCCCGCGCGGCTGAGTTCGGTGGTCGGGCTGGAGCGGATGAGCGAGGGGGCGTACGCCGTGGGGACGCGGTGGCGCGAGACCCGCGCCTGGTTCGGCCGGGAGGCCACCCAGGAGCTGTGGGTGGTGGAAGCGAACGCCCCGTGGCAGACCGTGATCGAGTCGGAGGTCAACGGATTGAGCTACCGGCTGCGGCACACCCTGACCGTGTCCGGTGATCACACGCCCAGCCGCCCGCGAACCTTGGTGACGACCCGCCTGGAATCCGACGAACCCGACGGCGAGTTCACGTGGATCTGGCGCGTGCTGGGCATCCTCGGGTCCCGAACGACCCAGGAGATCCTCGCGCAGGACCTGGCGGACATCGCCGCGACCGTCGAGCATGCCGATGCCCAGGACATGCTCGTCGTGCACCGCCTGTTCACCCGCGAGCTGAGCGCCGGCCCCGACCTGGTCCGTGGCGTGCCGGCGAACGACCGGCACCGGGCGCAGGTGGTCGCCGATCACCTGTCCGTCGTGCTCAACACCCTCGTCGATCACCACCACGGCGAGGATGTGCTGATCTGGCCGCTGCTCGCCCAACGGGTCGACATCAGTGACGACCTTTCCCAGCGGCTTGCCGACCAGCACGACACCATCCACGCCGACATCACCGAGGCACGCTCGCTGATCATGCGGTGGCGCGAGGCGGCGGATGCCGAACTCCGCGAACAACTGGCCACCGTCCTCGCCCGGCTCAGCGTCGATGTGCGCAGGCACCTGGAGCTGGAGGAGAACGAGATCCTGCCGCTCATCGAGGACCACCTGACCCGGGTCGAATATGAGAAACTCGCCGCCCACGGCCGGGAGTCGCTGCCGAAGGACAAGGCCGCGATCCTGGTCCAGCTGTTCCTTGAGGGCGCCAACCGTCAGGAGCGCGCCCTGCTGCTCGCGGACTATCCGCCAGCGATGCAGTTGATGATCCGCACGATCGGCGCGCGGCAATACCGCCGCTATGTGCGGCAGTTGCGAACTGTATAGATGGCGCCGCAATCCGCGGCGCGAACTCTCGCTCCTCGTTCCTCGCGCCGTCGTCTCCGCTGCGCTACGACTCCTTGGGCTCGTCCACTCGGCCCCTGAGGGACGCTCGACGGACCCGACAAATGGCGCCATAGATGGCGCCGCAATCCGCGGCGCGAACTCTCGCTCCTCGTTCCTCGCGCCGT
>JAUNRO010000126.1:5739-8440 GCA_030544185.1 Propionibacteriaceae bacterium
TGGGCTCGTCCACTCGGCCCCTGAGGGACGCTCGACGGACCCGACAAATGGCGCCGCAATCCGCGGCGCTCAGGCCGGCTCGAGCGACCATTCGCCCCGCGCCCAGACGAGCAGCACCTGCCCGCCGTTGAGGTCGAGTTCCCGGGATTCGAAGCGCCCGAGACACGCGTTGGCGGTGAAGCCCCGGTCGTCGAGCCGATAGGCATACACATTCAGGGTGTCGCGCGAGTTCAGCGGCGCGAACTCCAGGCGTACGCCGGGGCTCTCGACCCGGACGACCCGGGAGCCGGTGCCCTCGAGACGCCCGTTCTGGACGGGCAGGTCGTGCCAGGACTTCAGGGTGAGCCGCCAGTCGCCCTCGGCGCGGACGAGCAGGGAGTTGTCCGGTCCTTGCGTAATTTCGTGCACGGTGTCGATGAGCCACTCGACGTCGACTGGCTCACCGGTGGTCTCGCCACTGACGATGGGCAGTGCAGCACCGGTGTTGAAGACGGACAGCATCCCGGTGCAGTTCTCGCACGCGAAGTCGACGACGGTCGCGAACTCCCCGAGCCGGTGATAGGCGATCTCGGCGTTTCCATTCCCGCGCACCTCGACCGGGCGGCCGGTGTCGAGCACGTGCTCGGAGCGGGGGAAGTCGGGGCCGGGAACCGGGTCGGACTCCTGGGCGCCGTTCCCCTCACCGCCGTCGCGGATCAGGCAGGCATCGGCCGATGCGCCGGTTTCGGTCGAGGTCCCGGGCTGCGCCGTCGGGCCGGCGGAGTTCCACTGCTGGACGACTCGGAAACCCGCTAGCAACACCAGCCCGAGCACACACCCGATCGCGAGCGCGACCAGGCCGTCGCGCAGCGGGTGCTTGACCGAAGGCATGCCACTGATGGTACGTGCTGATTCACCGGCGCCGCCTACGCTGGTGCCACGATGACTGCACGCTCCCGGCTGGCCCCCGGCCTTTCGCTCCACCGCCGCGCCGACGGCTGGGTGGGCGATCTCGCGCTGACGGGTCTGGTGATGGCGCTGGCCGCCTTCTTCCCGTTCTTCATCGGCTTCCGTTATGTGGTCAGCCCAATCGAGATGCAGTTCCTGGTGGCGGTGGTGATGATCGCCCCACTGGCCCTGCGCACCCATTATCCGCAGGTGATGCTGCTGGTCAGCACCCTCGGCGCGATCGCGCACCTGTTCGTGGCCAACGGGCCATTACCGGCGCTGGTCGTGGTCCCACTCATCGTCTATTCGGTGGCCCGCGAGGTGGACGCGCTGAGCTCCCGCAGCGCCGTGCTGGTCGGCCTCCTCGGATCGGTGATCGGGCCCGTGCAGTGGCACGTGGCGAACGGCTGGGAGGTCAACTTCCTCGTCATCGTGATGCTCGTGTGTGTCGGCATGGTGATCACCCCTTATCTGGTCGGACGGCGGCTGCGCGAGGCCGCGAAGGCGAGCGAGGCCGCCGAACGGATGGAGCACGAGCGCGTGCAGACGCTGCTGGCCGAGCGGGATCAGCGGGCACGGATGGCGGAGGTCAACGCCCGCCAGCTGATCGCCCGGGAGCTGCACGACATCGTCGCCCACTCGCTGTCGGTGATGATCGTGCAGGCCGAGGGCGGCCGGGCCCTGGCGGCGAAGAAGCCGGAGAAGGCGTCCGAGGTGTTGGAGACGATCGCCGGGACGGGCCGGGAAGCGCTGGCCGAGATGCGCCGCATCGTCGGCGTACTCCGCAGCACCCCCGACGAGGAATCCACCTATGCGCCCATGCCCGGGTTGAGCGATATCTCCGACATGGTCCAGCGCACGGGCGAGCGGGTGCGGCTGCGGACCACCGGTGAGGTGCCTTCGTGCGGTGCGGCGACCGAACTGACGGTCTATCGGATCGTCCAGGAGGCGCTGACCAATTTCCTGAAGCATGCGGGGCCGCGGGCGCAGGCGAGGGTACGCCTGGATTTCGCGGCGGATCGGATCACCGTCGAGGTCACCGATGACGGCATCGGACCCGCCAGCCAGTCCGATGGCCGAGGATATGGGCTGCGGGGGATGCGGGAGCGCATGGCCGCCATGGGTGGCACACTCGAAGCCGGCCCGCTGCCGGAGCGGGGCTTCCGTGTGCATGCGGTCGTGCCCGTGGCACCCACCGGCCGCGTCGGCGGGGTGCAGGACCGCAGGAAAGGACTTCCGTGATTCGCGTATTCCTCGTGGACGACCAGTCGCTCGTGCGCAGCGGTTTCCGCATGCTCATCGAGGCCGAGGACGATATCGAGGTCGTCGGGGAGGCCTCCGACGGCGCGGAGGCCGTCGCTGCGCTCGCTGCCGATCCCGCCGATGTCGTGCTCATGGACATCCGGATGCCGGTCATGGACGGGGTCGAGGCGACGCGACGGATCGTGCGCGCCGAGCTCGGCACGCGGGTGCTCGTGCTGACGACGTTCGATCTCGACGAATATGTGTTCGCCGCGCTGAAGGCCGGTGCGTCCGGGTTCATGTTGAAGGACGCCCGGCCCGAGGAGTTGCTGTCAGCGATCCGGGACGTCGCGGCCGGCGATGCGGTCGTCGCGCCCAGCGCGACCCGCCGGCTGCTCGACCATGTCGTGCCGGGTCTGCCGGCCAATCCCGCGACGGGTCCGGACCCGCGTCTGGACGTCCTGACCGACCGGGAGCTCGAGGTGCTGACCGAGATCGCCTCGGGCGCGACGAACTCCGAGATCGGAGCACG
>JAUNRO010000127.1:0-5647 GCA_030544185.1 Propionibacteriaceae bacterium
AGGTCACCGGCAGCTCGCTGTTCGCCACCTCGTCGGTCGCGGTCATCCGCGACCTGGCGAGCCTGCCCACCGACCTCAACGATCAGTTGCTGGCCCTCGCCGCCGACCTGCCGGCCGACGTCGCGCTCGTGCTGGTCCACCCGGGTGGTCAGAAGGGCAAGGGCCTGGTCGACAAAGTGAAGAAGACCAAGCCGGAGGTGATCGACTGTCCGATACCCAGGCCGAAGGAGCTCGCCGGGTTCGTCGCCGCCGAGGCCAGGCGGCTGCGGACGCGGATCTCCGAGGACGCCACCCACGCGCTCGTCGATGCGGTCGGCCACGACCTGCGATCCCTCGCAGCGGCAGTCAGCCAGCTGGCCGCGGACCGGCAGGCCGATGAGGAGATCAACACCGAGCTGGTCCGCCGCTATTTCGGGGGCCGGGCCGAGGTGAGCAGCTTCGCGGTCGCCGACGAGGTGCTCGCGGGGCGCACAGTCCCGGCGCTGGAGCAGCTGCGGTGGGCGTTGAGCACGGGCGTGGCCCCCGTGCTCGTCACCTCTGCGCTCGCTGCCGGCCTGCGCGGCCTCGCGAAACTGCAGGCCAACCGCAGCGGGATGGGGGACAACGACCTGGCCCGCGACATCGGGGTGCCGCCGTGGAAGATCCGCGGCATGCGTGTGCAGCTGCGGGGCTGGGACGCCCGGGGCCTGGCCGCGGCGATCCGCCACGTGGCCCGGGCCGATGCGGATGTGAAGGGCGCGGCGGATGGTCCGGAGTACGCCCTGGAGCGGTGCGTGCTCGCGATCGCGGCCTGCCGCCGGTCCTGAGTCAGGGGAGAAGACGCCGAAAGCGCCCCGACCGTGGCCGGGGCGCCGAGAGGCGTCAGAGATCGAGCGGCTGGGTCAGAGCGCAGCGGCGCGGCTGGCGACCGCAGACTTCTTGTTGGCGGCCTGGTTGCGGTGGATGACACCCTTGCTGACGGCCCTGTCGAGAAGACGAGTGGCCTTGCGGGCCGCCTCCTGCGCCTTGTCCTTGTCGCCGGACTCGACCGCTTCGTTGAAGCGGCGGATGGCAGTCCGGAACTCCGACTTGACCGCCTTGTTGCGCAGTCGAGCCTTCTCGTTCGTCTTGTTCCGCTTCATCTGGGACTTGATGTTCGCCACTGGGCAAGCCTCTAACTTCGGTGAAATGTCTGGTGATCTCCGCGCGAGTGGTCGCGTGGCACGAGGACCGATCTTATGCCCTGTGTCAACGAACTGCCAAACCGTGGACCGTCAGATCCGATCACTCGCTGTGATAGCCACGCGTCGCTGTCACCAGCAGCAGCGGACCAGCGGCCTCGCGGAGTGCGGTCGCCTCGTCGGGGGTCATGGCGCCACCGCCCATCAACCGGTTGCCGTCCTCGCCGGTGGACTGCTCGGGCCAGGCGCCCGGTCGCTCCAGCGACCCCGTCCATGCCGGGTCGGCCTCGTCGCTCGGCTGCACGAACACGTCGTCCTGCCCGCAGTTGAAGTGGACCATCGGCAGATCAGCGGGGTGCTGGCGGTCGGGGTGGTTGTCGATCATGGTCGCCAACCCCATGACCGACGGGTCGCCGGTCGGATGGCAGCCCAGCCGGGTCAGCTCGGTGTCCACGGCGACGGCGCCGGCATGCAGGTCCTCGACCTCGAGGGCGACGTTGCGCGTCGCGGTGCACTGCCAGTCGAAGGTGGTGAGTGGATCATTGAGGCAATAGTCCGCGGACCAGTCGGCGAGCACCTCGTGCTGGCGCAGCAGGGGGGCAAGCCGGGCGTCGAGCCCGACGACCGCGTGGCCGGCCCTGTCGCGGACCTTCTCGTCCGCCGGGTCGGGCGGCGAGCCCGCGCATCCCGCCAGCAAGGCCACCGCTGCGAAAGGAACACCGACCAGCCGGGCAATCCGGCGTACACCCACGCTCATCCTCGTCAACCTACCCCCACCACTCACAGCGTGACGTTGATCTTGCGAGCCGCGCGCCGATGCATCACCCAGGCCGCGAACACGCCGCCGATGGCGCCGCCGAGGTGCGCCTGCCAGGACACGCCGACCTGCGTGGGGAACACGCCCCAGAGCACCGAGCCATAGACGAGGAAGACGAAGATCGAGATGAGGATTGACTTCGTGTCACGGGCGAAGAAGCCCCGCGCCATCAGATAGGTCAACCAGCCGAACACCACACCCGAGGCACCGACGACGATCGTGTGGGCCGGGGTGAGGATCCACGCCGCGACGCCCGAGGAGACCACGGATACCAGCGTCGACCAGATCATCCGCAGCGCACCGCCCCGGCCGAGGAGGATGAGGAAACCGAGCACCAGCAGCGGCAGCGAGTTGGCCAAGAGGTGACCGAAACCCACATGCAGGAACGGCGCGAAGATGATCCCGACCCAGCCCATCGGTTCCTGGGCGTGGATGCCGAGGCGATCCAGCATGCCGAGCAGGATCGTATCGATGATCTCGAGCACCCAGAGGAAGACGACCGCCAACCCCATGAAGATCGCTGCCCCCTTGGGGGTTTCGACTTTGCGTGCGGGTGCGGTCGGATTGGTGTAGGCCATGGGTCCATTCTCCTGACGTCAGGTCCACGTTCAACTGGGACATTTCAAGGCGCTGCGAAATTGCGTGCCGAGAGTATTGAGGCACCCGTCGTTCGGGCCGTGGGCCATCCAGCGTGCGCTAAACCCACCTGGCGTGCCTTGCTAGGGACGCTGAGTGGATCAAGGCACGCTGGGTTCGAAGTCCGGTCCGAGGAAGGCACGCTACGTCGATGACCGCACGCTTGGCGGGACTAACGCACGCCTGATGCAGGACCGCACGCTGGATGATCGGGGAGTGCGGGAGTGCGGGGAGTCGGGAGCGGCTGTTCGCGCGGGGAGCCGCCCAGTTACTGCGCGCTGCCTGGTGCCTGCCCTGCCCCCGTTCGCTGATCCCCCGTTCGCTGCCCCCGTCCACCGATCCCCGCCCCCAGTAGCTGCCGACTCGCCCCCCGTGCAAGAGGGGCACGTGGAGGGGGAATGGGGCACAGACCGAGAAAGGGGGGCGCAGACGGGACAGACGGAGTCGATCCCAGATGGGGAGCTGATCGACGGAGGAGCCGAAGGCCCTGGATCGTCGTCGAGCGTGCGCCAGTGGGACCGTTCGCGCGGCGGGGTCCGCGCGATTGAAGGCAATTGAAACTATGAGAGAATCGACCGTCCACCACACGCCGGGCGTACGCCCCTGACTCAGGACGCACATGACCGCACCCATTGCCGGACAGACCGACCCGGCGATCATTCGCAATTTCTGCATCATCGCCCACATCGACCACGGCAAGTCCACGCTGGCGGACCGGATGTTGCAGATCACCGGGATCGTTGACGACCGGGCGATGCGGGCGCAGTACCTGGATCGGATGGACATCGAGCGCGAGCGCGGGATCACGATCAAGTCCCAGGCCGTGCGGATGCCCTATGCGATCGACGGCGAGCCCTATGTGCTGAACATGATCGACACACCGGGTCACGTGGACTTCACCTATGAGGTCTCCCGCTCGCTCGAGGCCTGTGAGGGTGCGATCCTGCTCGTCGACGCCGCCCAGGGCATCGAGGCCCAGACGCTGGCGAACCTCTATCTCGCGATCGACGCGGACCTGCACATCATTCCGGTCCTCAACAAGATCGATCTGCCGAGCGCGCAGCCGGAGAAGTACGCGGCGGAGATCGCCCACATCATCGGCTGCGATCCGGCGGAGGTGCTCCAGGTGAGCGCGAAGACCGGGGCGGGGGTCCGCGAACTGCTCGACCACATCGTGGCCGAGATCCCGCCGCCGGTGGGCGATGCGAACGCCCCGGCGCGGGCGCTGATCTTCGACTCGGTCTATGACACCTATCGCGGGGTCGTCACCTATGTCCGGGTCGTCGACGGCGAGTTGTCCCACCGTGAGCGCATCCTGATGATGTCGACGAAGGCGACCCACGAGGTGCTCGAGGTCGGGGTGATCTCGCCCGAGCCGAAGAAGGTGGCCCGGCTCGGCGTGGGCGAGACGGGTTATCTGATCACGGGTGTGAAGGAAGTGCGCCAGAGTCGCGTGGGCGACACGGTCACCTCCGCGGTGCGCCCGGCGACGGAGATGCTGTCGGGTTATCAGCATCCGAATCCGATGGTGTACGCCGGGCTGTATCCGATCGACGGCAACGATTTCCCGGAGTTGCGCGAGGCGCTGGACAAGCTCCAGCTGAACGACGCCGCGCTCACCTATGAGCCGGAGACCTCTGGCGCGCTCGGGTTCGGTTTCCGCATCGGCTTCCTCGGCCTGCTGCACCTGGAGATCGTCCGGGAGCGGCTGGAGCGCGAGTTCAACCTCGACCTGATCTCGACCGCGCCCAACGTGGTCTATCGGGTCGTCATGGAGGACGGCTCGGAGCATATCGTCACCAATCCGAGCGAATATCCGACCTCGGGCAAGATCGCCGAAGTCCACGAGCCGATGGTGAAGGCCACGGTCCTGGCGCCGGCGGAGTTCATCGGGACGATCCTCGAGCTGTGCCAGACCCGCCGCGGCGTGCAGCAGGGGCTGGACTATCTGTCGGAGGACCGGGTCGAGATCCGCTATCTGCTGCCCCTGGCCGAGATCGTGTTCGACTTCTTCGATGCGCTGAAGTCGCGGACCAAGGGCTATGCCTCGCTCGACTATGACGATGCCGGTGAGCAGGCCTCGGACCTCGTCAAGGTCGACATCCTGCTGCACGGCGATCCGGTGGATGCGTTCTCGGCGATCGTGCACAAGGACAAGGCCTATGCCTATGGCATCGCCATGGCCGGCAAGCTCAAGGAGCTCATCCCGAGGCAGCAGTTCGAGGTGCCGATCCAGGCCGCGATCGGGTCGCGGGTGATCGCCCGCGAGACCATCCGCGCCATCCGCAAGGACGTCCTCGCCAAGTGCTATGGCGGCGACATCTCCCGCAAGCGGAAGCTGCTGGAGAAGCAGAAGGAAGGCAAGAAGCGGATGAAGATGGTCGGCCGGGTCGAGGTGCCGCAGGAGGCCTTCGTCGCCGCGCTGTCCACCGGCGAGGGCGGCAAGGACAAGGCGGAGAGGTAGGCCCGATGGCACCCCGGCCGCTCGTCCTCGTCGCGCACAAGGCGGAGGCGCGCTATCTGCCCCCGGACACCGATCTGGTCCTCACGGGTGTGGGCCTGACCAAGGCTGCGTACGCCACGACGCGCGCGATCCTTGAGCGGGCGCCGTCACCGGAGCAGCGGTCGGAGTTGCTGGTGGTCAACCTCGGCACCGTCGGTGCGCTCGGCCCCCACCACGAGGACGTCATTGCGCCGTCCGCGGTCATCAATCGCGATGTCGATGAGGACATGCTCCGCGCGCTCGGGTTCGTCCCCGACAACCGGATCGAACTCGGCGGCACCGGCCCCGTTCTTGGCAGCGGTGACGCGTTCGTCGCCGGCGGGGAGGCCCGGGAGCGGTTGCTCGGACGGTGCGAGCTGGTGGACATGGAGGGGTGGGCGATCGCGTACGCCTGCCGCGAGCTGGGGGTACGGCTGCGGATGATCAAGCACGTCTCCGACTCGGCCGACGAGCAGGCCCTGGCCTGGGTCGAACTCGTCGACCGCTCGGCCAGGGCGCTCGCGGCGGCCTACGCCGGGTTGGTGGGCTGAG
>JAUNRO010000127.1:5660-8427 GCA_030544185.1 Propionibacteriaceae bacterium
CGGTCTGCGGCGCCGGGGCGTACCCCGGATCGGGCTGCGGACCGGGGGGCGTACGCCTGGCCGGGACCGGCGGGCGGCAGCGGGGCCGCCGGCGGAACACGCGGGGATCAGCCGTGGTCGTGTGGGCGATCCCGCGGCGGCGAGCCCACCACAGCACGACGGCCACCGCGATGCCGTGACCGATCTCTCCCACTACATCGCCCGCTGCCTACTCAACGCAGGCGGCTTCCGCCCCCTAATCCACTCTCTTCTGTGAAGAGCCCCTTAAACGGCAGGATATTGTCCGAGCCAGAGTAAAATAGTCGAACGATGCATCAATGAAAAACTGGCAATTCTTCTCGGAAATCATGGTCCTGCGGTGAAGTGAAAGAGTTGAGCCACCGTCTGATTGAGCTTTCTACCTTTTGGCTGCTATTGTCTGTAACTGGCGGCCGTGGTTTGTGGCTTGAAGCCTCGCATGCTCAGAATCGTTCCACTGGAAGGTGCTCGGCAGTTTACTTGTGCTAATATAATAGCAGCGTCTATGACAGGATATAGGAGTTGCTAGATGTCGGATATCTTTAAAGAAGCAATACTGAAAACCGCTGCGGTAGGAGCTATAGGCGGTGTAGCAGTAACGGGCTGTGCTGGGCCACGCGAGGTTATTCAGCGACTAGGCGATGGTCGGCCTGAAGTGCCAGCACCGGCTAACCCTAGTGAGGTTCAAGGATCAGAGGTTTCTGGGCTAGGCACTGCCGATGCGCCAGCAAATAACGACCCAGGCTGCCCAGATCTTCCGGGCCGAGAGCAGCTCATGGAAGCTTTCAAGGTTGAGGCTGATTTTGATTTTCAGGGGCGAAATACAAGGGTCGTTGATCCGACTTATGACCGGCCTGATTTGTGGCAAGCAGTGAAAGAGACCCAAGAGAAGAAGTATTTCACTGATCTAGCGGAAGCGTCTAAATATAAGATATCTGTCTTACATCGTTCAGGTGAGCCCGGAGAGAGACAAGAGTTTTTTTATGAAGTGGACAAGCAGCTAGGTGGCTTTGTGGATACGTATCGGGTTGAGCTGTCTGACACTCCTACTAATGGTGGCCATCTGATGGTTTATACCGTTCATGGCCCAAACTCTCATAATGGGTATGTCGATCGTTTAACCACAGGATTTTTCAAGCCTGGAGTAAAATCTATGGTTAATGATCGCGGCTTAGACCCTACTACTTTTGGAGACGCACTGTGGGATAGTGAGCTATGTTTCGCAGAAGTGGCAGGGGGAGGTGCTACTAAGCCGGGAAGTGCCGTGCGTTACGAGTTTGGCTTTAAGGATAAAAATGGTACGGGACGAAACTACTTTGAAGAGGGTGGTTATCGATCTCAGAGAATCGTCAGCGTTGATGCGAACGGAAACTATACTTTTGCGAATCCTGTTAAATAGAACAGTCTTGAATAGTTACGTATCGGCTATCTGCTTTTTCTCGGAGCAGGAGTGGTTGACAACCGCTCAGCTTTTCCGTGGCTAGTCTAAGTCGCGTGGTTGAGAAGACGCCAGTAGTACACAATCAGACCAAGTCTTCACCATCAACGAGGAGCGAGCAGCCGCTCTTGCGCCGTGGCTGAATCACTACAACACTGAACGTCGCCACAGCGCACTCGGAGGCAAGCCCCCGATCAGCCGACTGCTTCCAGCCTGATGGCTGGGTACATCTAGGGTCGAGCGTCGTCCAGCGGGGCTAGGTGCTCATAGGTGTTTCGCGGGTCGCTCGACGTGCTGCTTTGACCACGATGGTCGACGAAGTGGCTCGTGGGTGGGCCTATTCTCGAGTGCGGCCAGGGACCAGCCGGCCAATTCGCGGGCGATGGCGATGTTGGCGACCACGTGCCGCTTGCGGCGCTCGCGGAAGGGGTTCCATCGCCGGTTCCCGGCGTTGCCGCGGGCAGGAGCTGCTGGTGACGCGAGCGCCCACCGGTCGCGCATCGTCTTGCCGACGACGTAGCGGGCTCGGTGGTGCCAGGCCGCCTCGACGAGCAGCCGACGGACGTGGGTGTTGCCGGTCTTGGTGATAGAGCCCTGCACCCGCGACTGTCCGGAGGAGTGCTCCGACGGGCTAGACGGACGAACGCGCCGATGGTTTGCTCGTGAACCGGTGCCAGTTGCCGATCTCGAAGGCGAGTGCGAGTGCGGTCAGGTTGCTGACTCGCGAAGGCAACCCAGCCGCCCACGATCGGCGCGAACTTGCTGTTCGCCGTCATCACCGCGATCGCCTCGTCGAGCCGATCACGGCGTGCCTTCACCGACAGGACCGCGTCGTAGTCGGACTCGTAGGTCATCCGCAACGCGGGCGCATCGAACCGTTGGCGGCGTAGCTTGACGAAGGATTCCTGCGAAGACGCGCTGCGATCAGCGACGCTGATGCGCGACATAATCCAGTGTTCAAGCACGATACGCGCGAGCTCGCATGCGGTCCGTGGCTGTGCACTTGATGTCGCACGAGCTGATTGGTCGTACAGCGCAGGACCCGGCATCTCAGTCGGTCAGCACCACGGCGACGGTCGCCAGAGACACCTCCACGGCGACAAATCAAGCGAGGCGGAACCTTGGCGTTGGCTCGTGCCCGGTGAGGACTTCCTTTTCGTGGTTTGAAGCGCCTTCGGCGCGCTGCCCTGGTGCCGGCCGGCCACGGTCGCACCCCGGTCAGGGGACGAGCGGTTGCTCGGGCGGTGCGAGTTGGTCGACATGGAGGGGTGGGCGATCGCGTACGCCTGCCGCGAGCTGGGGGTACGGCTG
>JAUNRO010000128.1 GCA_030544185.1 Propionibacteriaceae bacterium
AACGGGTGATAGGCCTGCGGATGCCGCTCCGCCTCGGCTTCCGGGGTGAACCGGTCCGGATCGAACCGCTCGGGATCGGCCCAGAAGTCCGGATGCCGATGGGTGAAATAGGGCGCCAGCATCACCGGCGTCCCCTCTTCGATCTCGAACCCCTGCACCTGCGTCGCCTCAATCGCATCGCGCACATAGAACGGCGCCGCCGGATAGAGCCGCAGCACCTCCTTCACGACCTGGAGCGCATAGGGCAGTGACTTCAGATCCGCCGCGGTCGGCACCCGGTCCCCCAGGACGGCGTCCAGCTCGGCGCCGAGACGCTCCGCGACCTCCGGGGCCGATGCCAGTGCGGCCCAGGTCGCGGCCATCGTCCGCGCGGTCGTCTCGTGGCCGGCGAAGAACATGGTGATCGACTCGTCGCGCAGCAACGACTCCGACATCGGCCGGCCGTCCTCGTCGCGCGCGTCCATCAATTTCGCGAGCAGATCCGCGGTCGGCGGATCCGCCATCGCCCGCCGCTCGGCGATGATCCCGCGGATATATGCGTGCACCTCCTCGCGCGCCCGGGCATATTCCCGGCCCATCCGCGTCGGCACCCAATCCGGCAGGTGGGGGCCCATCCGGCGCGTGGTGAACCGGATCATCGTCTCCACGCAGCTCTTCAACCGCACGACCTCGGCATCCGCCGACGTCCCGAACAGCGCGCGCACGATGATGGCTGCGGTCAGCTCCATCATCTCCTCGCCCATGTCGATGGTCGCACCGGACGCCGCGAGCCCCGCCCAGCGCTCCTCGACGCGGCGCGCGTCCGCGAGCATGATCTCGGCGTACGCCTGCACGCCGCGGGGGGTGAAGAACGGGGCCATCAGCTTGCGCTGGCGCCGCCACAGCTCACCGGTGCTGGCCACGAGCCCGTCGCCGATCAGGTATTTGCGCACCCCGTCATAGCTCTTGCGCTTGTCGAACGCGCGGCGGTTGCTGAGGTTGACCTCACGCACGGCGTCGGGGTGCACCGCGATCACCATCTCCCCGAGGCCGAGGCGCATGCGGAAGGTGTCGCCGTGGGTACGCCACAGTTGGTCGACCGTGTCGAGGAATCCGTGGCGCGCGATCCCGCCGAGGGCGGTGAGCGCTCGGGCGGCGGGAATTTCCAGCGTGGCGGTCATCGGTAACTCGCTTCCAGGTCGGCGGCAACGGAAATCAGGAGGGCGTCCTCGTGCAGGCGCCCGCCGAGCATGGCGCCGAACGGCAGTTCCACCCCGTCGACGACCTCGGTGTGCACCGGCAACGTTATCGCTGGGCGTCCGGTCAGGTTATAGACGGAGGTCCAGGGCGTGAACCGGGTCTGCGCCGCGAAGTCCTCGGCCGGGTCGTCGTCGTTGCGCAAGGACCCGTGGAACGCCGGCGGTTGAGCAAGGGTCGGGGTCAGGATCAGATCGAACGGGTCCCACAACGCGGCAGTCCCACGCGTCACCTGCTGGGCCGCGACGAGGGCTTGGGCGTGCTGCTCGCCGGAGAAACTGCGCCCGCGTTCGCGCAGCCATCTGGTGAGCGGGCGGAGCTGTGACTCGGCCTCGCGCGGGATCGGCGCACCGAGGGACCCGATCGCCCAGATCGCGGCGAATGCATCCCAGGCTGCGGCGTCGAACGGCTTCGGCGCCTCCTCGACATGGTGGCCCAGAGCCTCCAGGAGGGCGATGGTCTTCTCGACAGCCGTGATCGCGCCGCGGTGGATATCGGCATGGTCGCAGATGATGGGCTGGGTGAGGACTCCTACGCGCAGCGGTTGGACCTCCGCGTCAGCGGCCGCGAGGAACGTGCCTTGCGGTCTCGGCGCCCAGAACGGGTCGCCGGGCCAGCCCGGGGTGAGCGCATCGAGCACCGCAGCGGTGTCCCGCACCGTCCGAGTCAGCGCGCCGTCCGAGACGAGGCCCGCACCATCGACGCCGAGCGGGCCCTTCGACACCCGGCCCCGGCTGGCCTTGAGCCCGACCAGCCCGCAAGTCGCCGCCGGGATGCGGATCGAGCCGCCGCCGTCGGACCCGTGCGCGATCGCGACGACCCCGGAGGCCACGGCTGCAGCGGCGCCGCCGGAAGATCCCCCGGCGCCTCGCCGTGGATCGAAGGGTGTCGATGCCGGCGGCCGCCCCTCCGGCTCCGTATAGCACGGCAGCCCGAACTCCGGCGTCGCCGTCTTCCCGATCATCACCGTCCCGCATTCCCGGAAGCGGATGACGATCCCGTCGTCCTCGATGGCGATATTGCCGCGCAGCGCCGCGGAGCCGCCCTCCATCGGCAGTCCCGCGACCATGGCCAGATCCTTGATCGGGCAGGGTACGCCGAAGAGCACCCCGGCCTCGAAGCTCTCGTCGTGGAGCTGGGCCTGCAGCTGATCCGCCTGCTGCAGTGCGCGCTCGTCGCAGATGTGCGTGAACGCCCCGAGCGTGTCGGCGTGGGCCCGGCGCAGTGCATCCTCCGTAGCCTCCCGGACGCTCACCTCCCCCGCGCGGATCGCCTTCGACAGGTCCAGGGCGGTCAGCTCGTTGATCTGCACACCTGTGAGTCTAGGAGGAGGCTGAGGATTTGGTGTGCTGCAATGGATTCCCGCACTGTGCATCGCGCCACAGTCGCCGGGGCGGTCACACGGAGCGGGTGACCACCTGATCACACAGTTCCGCGAGGGCCGCCTTGGCTGGACCATCGGGCAGCGGGTCGAGCATGCGCCGGGCGTTATCGGCGCGTTCGGCGATGATGGCCCGGGCCTGGTCGATCGCGGGATGCCGGCGCAGCAGCGCGATGGCCTCGGCGAGGACGTCGTCATCGGACAGATCGGCACGCATGAGCTCGTGCAGCCGGGCATCGCCGGGATCGGTCGAGCGCAGTGCCAGCAGCGTCGGCAGCGTCGGGACGCCCTCGCGCAGGTCCGTCCCCGGTGTCTTGCCGGTGACGTCGGAGGTGATGTCGATGATGTCGTCGGACAGCTGGAAGACGATGCCGACCTCCTCGCCATAGGCGCGCAGCGCTTCCAGCACCTCCGGAGAAGCACCCGAGACCATGCCCCCGAACATCGCCGACGTCGCAATCAGCGAACCGGTCTTGTCGGCGACGACCCCCAGATAGTGCGCCAGGGCGTCCTCGCCGTCGGCGGGTCCCATGGTCTCGGCGATCTGGCCCTGCACCAGCCGCGCGAACGTCTCGGCCTGGAGCAGGACATAGTCCACCCCGAGCTCCGCGACGGTCGCGGACGCCCGCGCGAACAGGAAGTCCCCGACGAGGATGGCCACGGAGTTCTGCCACTGCCGGTTGGCCGAGGGCGCCCCGCGGCGGATGTCGGCATCGTCCATGACGTCGTCGTGATAAAGGCTCGCGACGTGCGTCAGCTCCACGACCAGGGCGGCCCGGACGAGGTCCTCCTCATCCACCTCGCCCCCGAAGTGGGACGACAGCAGCACCAGCACCGGACGAAAGCGCTTCCCACCAGCCTTGATGATGTGCTGCGCAGCCTGAGTGACGAGGTCGGTCTGCCCGCCGGCACGCTCGAGCAGCCGCTCCTCGATGACCGCCAACCGATGCTTCATCTGCTCGGCGAAACGATCCTCGGTCACAGCTTCACTGCCTGCCAGCACACATCCTCCTGGTCACTCCCATCATTGCGCGATCAGCGCAGGAACTCACCCGCCATGGTCGCGACGTCCAGCAGCGGCCCGGGCAGGATACCGAGAAGCAGGGTGCCCACGCACCCCGTGATCACCACGGCCGCGGTCATCCAGCTCGGCGCCACGACCCGGGTCTGTTCGGTCGGCGGGGTGAAGAACATCGTCAGGATGACGCGCAGATAGAAGTACGCCGCCACCAGCGACACGAGCACGGCCACCACGACGAGCCAGCCATAGCCGCCGTTCCAGGCCGCGGCGAACACGGCCCACTTGCCGATGAAGCCCGAGGTCAGCGGGATGCCGGCAAACGACAACAGGAACAGCGCGAACGCGGCCGCGAGTCCCGGCGACTTGCGGCCCAGCCCCGCCCAACCGGACAAGGCGTTCACCTCGCCACCGTCGTCGCGGACCATCGTGACGATCGCGAACGCACCCACGGTCGCGATGCCATAGGCCGCGAGATAGAACATCACCGCGCCCACCGAGGTGAGCTGGCCGTTGCCGGTCCCGGTCTGCGCCTGCGCGGCACCGACCACGGCGGTCAGCAGGAATCCGGCGTGGGCGACCGAGGAGTACGCCAGGAGGCGCTTGATGTCGTTCTGCGTGATCGCCATCAGCGTGCCGACGATCATCGTGATCACGGCGATGACGGCGAGCAGCGGCTGCCAGTCCCACAGCCGCCCGCCGAGGGCGACATAGAAGACCCGGAGCAGCGCGCCCACGGCAGCGATCTTGGTGCACGCGGCCATGAAGGCGGTGACCGGCGTGGGCGCACCCTGATAGACGTCAGGCGTCCAGGAGTGGAACGGCACCGCGCCGACCTTGAACAGCAGGCCGACCGCGAGGAGGCCCATCGCGCCGAACAGCAGCGCGTCGGAGCCCACCTGGGCGGTGACCGCCCGGGAGATCTCACTCAGGTTCAGCGAACCGGAATAGCCATAGAGCATCGCCACACCGAAGAGGAAGAAGCCCGAGGACATGGCACCCAGCAAGAAGTACTTCACCGCGGCCTCCTGCGACAGCAGGCGGCGACGACGGGCCATGCCGCACATCAGATAGAGCGGCAGGGACAGCACCTCCAGGGCGACGAACATGGTGATCAGGTCGTTCGCCGACAGGAACAGCATCATGCCGACCAGCGCGAAGAGCAGCAGCGGATAGATCTCCGTGTGCTCCAGGCGAGCCTTGATCGCGGCCTCCTCCGCCGGAGTGCCCGGAACCGAGGCGGCCTGCGGGGTGAACGCGGTCTGCCCACCGCCCAGCCGGCGCTCGGCGAAGATCAGCAGGCTGAGCAGGGTGAGCCCCAGCAGCATCGTCCACATGAAATAGGTCGGGCCGTCGATCGCGAGCGCGCCGACGCCGCCGATGCCCAGCAGGCCGTTGGACCAGTTGAAGATCGTGAACGCCAGGGCGAGGAGGATCACGAACGCCACGAAGGGGACTTGATAACGGGCCCGGCGGCCACGCTTGGAGAAGGTCTCGATGCCCACCGAGATGCATCCGCCGAGGAACACCGCGATCAGCGGCGCCATCTGCAGATAACCCTCCGAGCCGATGCCCGGTGCTTCAAAGGTGAACATCAGTTGGATCCCTTCGCGAGCGGCGCAGCCGGATCAGCCATGCCGACGTGCTCCATGGTGACCTGGACCGCCGGTTCGATGATGTCGAGCATCGGCTTCGGGAAGACGCCGAACGCCAGGATGATGATCAGCAGCGGCGCAATGGCCAGCTTCTCCCGGCCGTTCAGATCGCTCGACCCATCATCGGCGAACGTCTTGGCGACCGCCGGGGTCACCGGCCCGGTCATCGTGCGCTGATAGGTGAGCAGGATATAGAGCGCCGCGAGCACCATCGCGATCGTCGAGATGCCCGCGATGATCGGTGTCCGCGCGAACGATCCGGCGATCACCATGAACTCCGACACGAAGCTCGACATGCCGGGCAGGGCGAGCGACGACAGGCCACCCATCAGGAAGAGCCCGGCGAGCACCGGCGCCACCTTCTGAACGCCGCCGAAGGCCGCGATCTGCTGCGACCCGCGCCGCTGGACCATGAAGCCCGCGACGAGGAACAGCACGGCGGTCGAGAAGGCGTGGTTGAACATATAGAACGTCGCACCCGTCATCGACACGCTCGTGAAGGCGAAGATCCCGAGCACGATGAAGCCGAAGTGGCTGATCGAGGTGAACGCGATCAGACGCATGATGTCTTTCTGGCCGATCGCAGCCAGTGCGCCATAGACGATCGAGATCAGCGCGAGCACCACGATCACCGGCGACGCCCACCGGCTCGCCTCGGGGAACAACTCCAGGCAGAACCGGATCATGCCGAAGGTGCCGATCTTGTCGAGGATGCCGACCATCAGGGTCGAGCCCCCGGGCGTACCCTCCTCGGCCGCATCGGGCAGCCAGGTGTGGAAGGGCACCATCGGTGCCTTCAGCGCGAAGGCGAAGAAGAACCCGACGAACAGCCAACGCCCGAGCGAGCCGTCGAGGTTGAGCTGCGACAGATCCGACAGCAGATAGCTCGGCGCACCGAGCTCCCGGGCGGAGACCACATAGAGCCCGACGACGGCGGCCAGCATGACCAGGCCACCGGCCAGGCCGAACAGGAGGAACTTGATCGCCGCATAGCCCCGGCGTGCGTGGCCGAAGCCGCCGAGCAGGAAGTACATCGGGATGAGGGTCGCCCCGAAGAAGATATAGAACAGCAGCACATCGGTCGCGAGGAAGACGAAGATCGACAGCGACTCCAGCGCCAGCACGAGCGCGAAGAACACGTGCGCGTTCCAGCGATCGTCGGCATCCACGGTGTCCCAGGACGCCAGCAGCACGAACGGGGTGAGGACCACGGTCAGCAGGACCATGGTCACGCTGATCCCGTCGAGCGGGCCGAGAGACCAGTACGCCCCGAAGGCGCGGATCCAGGGCAGCTGCTCGGAGAAAACCGTGCCGCCGGCGTGCAGCACCGCGATGCCGACACCGAGGATCAGGGTGAGGAACGAGAACAGCAGACCGATCGGCTTGGCGCGCTCGCCCTTCACCATCAGCAGCACCGCCGCGCCCAGCATCGGCAGCAAGCCCAGCAATGTGAGCCAGGGGAAACTCATTTCTTCGACTCCTTGCTCAGGCCAGCTGGCCGAGGATCAGCACGACCCCGACGAGGGCGGCACCGGCCACCATCGTGAGCGCGTACGAACGGACATAACCGGTCTGCAGGCGACGGACCTGGGTGGACAGGCCACCGAAGGTGGCGGCCGTGCCGTTGACGAGCCCGTCCACGGCCTTGTCGTCGATCGTGGTGGCGATCGCCCGGGCCGTGCCCATCACGGGCTTCACGACCAGCACGTCGTTGAGCGCATCGCCATAGAGATCGTTGCGGGCCGCCTGCTCGAGCGCATTGCCCGAGGGGACATAGGTCGGGATGTCCTTGCGGAACACCCACCATCCGGCGAGGACACCGAGGGCGACGACGATGATCGTGACGATCCCGATCGGGGAGACGAAGCCCTCCCACCAGCTGGCCGGCTCGTGCGCCACGTGATGGCCGCCGACCGCCGGATCCATCCAGCCGACGATCCAGCCGTTCATCAGGAAGCCGGCGATGATCGAGAACACCGCAAGGACGATGAGCGGGATCGTCATCACCAACGGGGACTCGTGCGGGTGCCGGTCGACGAACCCGTTGGGGTTGGCCTCCTTGGGTTCCACCCACCGGCGCTGGCCCCAGAAGGTCATCATCATCATCCGGGTCATGTAGTAGGCCGTGATGAAGGCACCGATGATCGCCAGCACGCCCACGAGCGGGCTGTGCTCGAAGGCCACGGTGATGATGTGGTCCTTGGAGAACGCACCGGAGAAGCCCGGCACACCGATGATCGCGAGATAGCCCATCGCGAACGTCAGATAGGTGATCTTCATGAACTTCGACAGCCCGCCATAGTTGCGCATGTTCACGTCGTCGTTCATGCCGTGCATGACCGATCCCGCGCCCAGGAACATGTTGGCCTTGAAGAAGCCGTGGGTGATCAGGTGGAAGATCGCGAAGGCGTACGCCGCCGGGCCGATACCCGCGGCCATCAGCATGTAGCCGATCTGCGACATCGTCGAACCGGCGAGGGCCTTCTTGATGTCGTCCTTCGACGTGCCGATCCAGGCACCGGCCAGCAGGGTGACCGTGCCGACCACCACGACGGCGGTCGAGGCGATCGAGGTCTCGGCATAGATCGCGTGCGAGCGGGTGACCAGATAGACACCCGCGGTGACCATGGTCGCGGCGTGGATGAGCGCCGACACGGGGGTCGGGCCCTCCATCGCGTCCAGGAGCCAGGACTGCAGCGGGACCTGGGCGGACTTGCCGCAGGCGGCCAGCAGCAGGAACAGGCCGATCATCGTCGCGGTCGTGGTGCCGGCGCCGAACAGCGTGCCCTCGGCACCCGCCAGCCCGGTGGCCTGGGCGTTGACGTCGGCGAAGGCGACCGTGCCGAAGGTGGCGAACATCGTCGCCATCGCCAGAGCCATGCCGATGTCACCGACCCGGTTGACCACGAAGGCCTTCTTGGCGGCGGCGGCCGCGGACGGCTTGTGCTGCCAGAAGCCGATCAGCAGATAGGAGGCGAGGCCCACGCCCTCCCAGCCGATGAACAGCACAAGATAGTTGTCGGCCAGCACCAGCAGGAGCATGGCGGCGATGAACAGGTTCAGATAGGCGAAGAACCGCCGGCGCCGCTCGTCGTGGGCCAT
>JAUNRO010000129.1:0-6953 GCA_030544185.1 Propionibacteriaceae bacterium
CTTGGGGTCCCAGCTCCAGTAGCGGCCCCAGGCGATGTCGGCCCAGACCGAGCCGAGGATGATCATGACGGTGAGCATCGGGAAGGTCACGACGACGGCGCGATAGCCGATCTCGTCCAGGAGCTCCCGGCCGGGCAGTGCGCGCACCTTCAGCCGCGGCGAGAGCAGATAGAGCACGGCCGCGCCGAAGGCGACTGCCGCCGCACCATAGGCGATCACGGCCGTGGCCACGTGCAGGGTCAGCAGCCAGTGATTCTGCAGGGCCGGCATGAGCGGGCGGGCCTCGGCGCCGACCGTGCCGGCATACAGCAGCATCACCACAGCGAACGGCAGGACGGCCAGGGAGACCGCACGCAGGTGATAACGACGGTTGAAGAAGATGTAGGCCGCGGTGATGCCCCACGCGAACGAGCAGGCGAACTCGTATTGGTTGGAGAACGGCGCATGGCCGGTCACCACGACACGGGCGATCAGGCCGGCGGTCAGGCAGAGCAGGGCCAGCTCGATGCCCCGGTCGGCGGCCCAGGCCACACCGCGGCGGGGGCGGGCGGTCTCGGGGGTGACCTCGGCCGGGCTCAGCGGGGAGATCGGGTGGCCGGCAGTGGGGGTCACCGGCGTGGGCTCGTCGGTGACCGTGCCGATCTTCACCTTCGCCCGGGCGGTCGTGGCGGCGCTCCGGCGCCCGCGGCTGGAGACCACGACGGCGTTGACGATCAGCGCGAGGGTGAGCAGGGCCATCGCTGCGGCCATCAGGATGCGGGACAACTCAAGCATGACGACGAACCCCTTCCGGATTCTGGTGGTGGTCGTTGGGCCGCTCGGTCAGACGATCGACGAGGGCGTGCACGGATCGGGCGTACGCCTGATCCTGGCGGTCGGGGGAGGCGAGCCGGACGCGCGTGCCGTCCGCGCCGGACTCGAAGCGCAGCCAGAGCCGGTGGTGGCGGACGAACATCGTCCAGCAGGTGCCGATGGCGAGCAGGGCGGCGCCGATCCAGACGATGGGGGCGCCGGGGTCGCGGCTGACCATCAGACCGGTGTATTGCCGTTCCCGGTCGAAGGTCCACGTCAGGCCCGCACCGTCGGTGGGTTCACCGGGCGTGGCGAGGGTGGTCCACACCGGCGTCCGGTCGGCGGCCTGATAGACCTCGATCTGGGCGCGCCCGGCGGGGATATCGGCGACGACCTGGCCGGAGGCCGGGGTGATCACATAGACCGTGAGGCCTTGGGCGGGGAGCTCGACGCGGCCATAGGAATACTGCTCGTCCTCGGTGCGGAAACCGAGCGGGATGCCGCCGGAGTGCACGGTCGCGCCGGACGGATCGGTCACGGTCAGGTCGGCAGCGATGCCGAAGCTGGCCTGGTTGACCGAATAGCCGCCCCAGCGCAGCGGGGCGTTCACGCGGACCTCCGGCTGCTCGGCGACCTGGACCCCGTCGTGGAAGAGCACGAGGTCGCTGACGTAGTCGGCAGGGGCACCGTCGGCGTGATAGCTGTCGCGGAAGTCGCGGGCCTCGACCGCAAGCCCGGTGCCGTGGCCGACCTCGACCCGCGAGCCGACCGGGACGCTCAGGTCATCCACGCGCAGACCGAAGGTCGAGGTCACCAGCACGCCGGCCAGGATGACGACGAACGCGAGATGGGCGATCACGGTCCCGAACGGGGCGAGCCGGTTGCGATCGGCATAGAGCGGGACGCCATCGGCGTCATCGATCACGCGGTAGCGGTCCTTCAGCAGTTCCGCGCGGACCTTGTCGGTGGCGGCGTCCCGCCCGCCGGGCAGCGTGCTGTCCACAGACAGCCGCGCATGGTCGAAGAACGTCGGCCGGACGCGGACATGCGGATGGAAGGCGGCGCCCATGAGCTGGGGCAGCCGATGGGTCGTGCAGGCGATGATGCTCAGGGCCAGCAGGCCGGTGACGATCCGGAACGGCCAGGAGCTGAAGACGCCGAAGAGGCCGGCGAAGGCAAGCGGGCTGGTCCAGCCCCCGAAGCGGGGCCGCATGGTCTCCAGCCACTGGTCGCGGACCGCGGGGTCGTCCAGGACACCCTGGGGGGCCTGCGGGAACAGTACGCCCAGCAGGGTGAGGACGGCCATCGCGAGGATCAGCAGCAAGCCGAAGCGCTTGTTGTGGAACAGGGCATAGATGCGGCGCAGCAACTCGCCGACCGAGAGATCGCGTGGCTCCTGGGCGGGCAGGGAGCCGGAATCGGTCCGTGTGTCGAGGCTCATCGCGGCTCACCCTCCCGGAGTGGCGTCAGGCGCGGGCGAGGCCGCGGGCATCGAGTCGAGTCGATCGAGGTGCTCGGACACCGTCTGGGCCATCTCCGAGCCGGGGGCGAGCTCGACCACCTTGCTCCACGCCTCCTCGGCCAACTGGTCGGCCGGCGGGTCGAGGCTGAGATAGAGGAAGCCGAGGTTATACCACGGGCCGGGATCTGCCGGGTCGAGCGCGGCGGCGGTGAGCCACTGCTCCTCGGCCTGGGGATATTGCGCGTCGTTGTAGTAGGTCACGCCCAGGATCAGCCGGTTGTCCTTGTCGTTCGGATTGAGCTCGACCAGCTTGGCCTGCCAGCCCGCGGCGGCCTTCAGGTCACCGACGCGGGAGTATTCCTCCGCCAGCCCCCGCAGCGCGGCGGCATCGGCCGGATCGGCGTCGACCCGCGCGGTCAGCTCGCCGACCAGCGTCTCGTTCAGGGGGGCGGGGGACTGGGTCGCGGCGGTCATCTGGTCGACCGGCGGGTGGTTCGCCGGCATGGTGGTGGCCGCAGGCTGGCCCATCTGATAGACGGACACGAACAGTCCCAATCCCGCGGCCGCGCCCACCACCAGCAGCGCCACCTTGCGGCCGCCGGTGAGGCCCGTTTTCTTGTCCCGGGCGCGGCCCTGGGGAACCGCTGCGCTGGGCGCACTCTCATCGGTTGTCGTGGCGCCCGGCTCGACGTCGTTGTCGGCTGTGTCGCAGGCGTACGCCGAAACGTCGGCGTAGCTGCCGTCATCGTCCGGGCGGTGCGCGGATGTCATCGTCGGCTCCTTGTGGGGGGCCGGGTGATAGCCCTTCCCACATTGCCCAGCCTCACCCGCGCGACCCTCGGGCCGCCATCCGCCCGCGGGCACGATTCGGATAGATCCGTGTTGTGCCGGGTGTATCCGAAGACACAGGACGGGGATGGGGTCACCCTCCCCATCCCCGTCCGTGGGCCGAACGAGCTCAGTTGATGCGCTTGTTCGGAGCCATCGGCGGCAGCTCGCCCTCCTTCGCGGGTTCGGCTGCCTGCGGCGGTGCGGCCGGCTCATAGCGCTCGCCTCGCAGCGCCATCTGCCCACGCCGGGACGCATCGGTCACGTCGTTGAGCAACCGGTTGGTGTATTCCGGAGCGTGGAAGCCCTCGCTGTTCTCGCTGACCACATAGTCCATGAAGAACTGCGCCTTGCGCTGATAGCCGCGCGCAGCCTCGATGCGGTCCTCGGGGGTGCCGTTCTTGGTGGCTTCCTCGATGTCATAGATCAGCTGGGTGAGCGCATCGAAGGCCACATCCTTCGTGGGCTCATAGATGCTGCGCAGGCCGGCGACCCGGTCCCGCATGTATTGCGGGGTCTGGCCGTGGCAGGTCAGGCAGGCGGTGTTGATGGTGTCATCGGTGCGCATCGGGCTGGCGACCTGGTGATCGGTGATCTTCTGCGCACCCTCACGCTTGTAGGGCATGTGGCAGTCGGCGCACGTCACCCCCGCCTTGGAGTGGACGCCTTGGGCCCACGTCTCGAAGTCGGGATGCTGGGCCTTGACGACCTCGGCGCCCGTCAGCGTGTGGGTGAAATCGCTGAAGCCGTGCTCGTCGTAGTAGGCGAGTGCGTCGTCGGCCTTGAGTCCCTTGTCCCAGGGGAACGTGAGGGTCTTCCCCTCGCCCTCGAAGTAGTACTCCACGTGGCACTGGGCGCACACGAAGGACCGCATCTCCTGCGGGGTGGCCATCGTGTTCACGTCGAAGTCGATGATGCCCTGGCCCGCCTTGTATTCCTTGATGCCCTCGACGAAGGCCGGCCGGGTGATGCGCAGGGCCATCGTCTGGGGATCATGACAGTCGATGCAGCCGACCGGATGCTTGGCGAACTCGGTCGCCTCGCCATAGGGCGCCTTGTTCATCGCGGCCCAGCCGGCGGCCCGGTCCCCATTGCCCATCGTGTCCAGGACCTCGGGCAGCGAGGTGTGGCAGTTCAGGCATGCACCCGGCTGGTTGAACTCGGTGATGCGGCGGACGAGGCGCTGATCCTCGAGCATGTACGCGTGGCCGCGCGGCTTGTTGTATTCCACCGAGAAGGCGTAACCCTGCCACATGGTCACCATCCGCGGATCCGCTGCCAGCTTGCTCTTGGCGGTATAGGTGCGCGGATCGGTCGCGGTCGGTTCCTGAGGCTGCCGGGTGTCCTCGGGCATCTCCTCGGTGGCCTTCCATCCCTCGTACTGGCGTGGGAAGTTCTGGCCCCAGACCGCGGAGTCATAGGTCTGATCGTCGACCTCGGCCACCTTGAAGTAGGGCTGCTGCCCCTCGCCCCGTCGCTCGAAGATGTTCATCAACAGGGCGAGCACGCCAACGGCGATCAGGCCGCCGACGACCAGGAAGATGGCTGCTGGGAGGAGCCATTTCCGCTTTGAGGGGGTGGCTTCGGTGCTCATGGTGTCACCTCATGTGTCCGACGTTGCTGTGGCATTGGAGGCAGTCGACGGCGGTCGTGTGGTCGCTGAGCAGCGTCTGGCGGCCGGCGTCCCGCGTCATATTCATGTCGGCGACGAAGTCGCCGTGGCAGTAAAGGCAGCCCTCACGGGCGATCTCGCGATTGACCTCGCGAGCGACGATGTTCTCCGGATATTCACCGGTGGTGAATTTCAGGGCGTGCCAGAAGCCGTTGTCGGCCTTGCTCACGTATTTGCGGATCACACTGTCGTGCGGCGCGTGGCAGTCGTTGCACGTTGCCGTGTGGTGGTGCGGGCCCTGTTTCCACGCGTTGTACTGCTCGTTCATCGCGTGGCACTGATTGCACGATGCGGGATCATTGCCGAAATAGTTGAAGCCACCGGCATAGCCGAAGGTGAACAGCGCGAGACCCACGAGGATGCCGACCAGACCCCCTGCGATGAGGAGGACAAATCCCGGCATACCGCGCAGCGTGCGGCGGAGCGCGGACAGCCAGCCGCTAACGGGACTCATTGGGGCCCTCCTCTCCGGTCACTGGAGACACACCCCTGCGTGATCATCGTGTCGCTCGAGGTGGGCATCCACCATCCGCCCCCGGGTAGAAAAGGGGTATATGCCGTCGGGTGGGATCTATCGACCGGCAGAGCGTCAGCCGCGAGGCCGCCCGAAGCCGTGCCGCACGATGTAGGCCGCCGCCTGGATGCGGTTCTCCATGCCCAACTTGGCCAGGGCATTGTGGACGTGGTTCTTCACGGTGCCCTCGGTGATCGACAGGCGTCCGCCGATCTCCTTGTTCGACAGCCCGTCGGACACCAGCTGCAGCACTTCCAGCTCGCGCTGGGACAGCTCGGGCTCCTCCACGGGCGGGGCGGCGCGCCGGTCGGAGGCCCGCAGCGCCGCCATCAGCCGGCCGACCAGGGCGGGGGAGACCGGGGCCTCGTCGCGCATCACCGAGCGCAGCATGGCGAACAGTTCGTCGGGATGGAGGTCCTTGAGCAGATAGCCGCGGACGCCCAGGCGGACCGCCTGCATCAGGTGGTCGTCGTCATCGGCGACGGTCAGCATGACGATGCGCGTGTCCGGGGCGCGCTCGGCGAGCCGGGCGGCCGCGGTCAGCCCGTCCATCACGGGCATGTCGATGTCCAGGACGGCGATGTCGGGTTGGAGCTCCGCGCCCAGCTCGACGGCCTGGACGCCGTTCTCGGCCTGGGCGACGACCTCCAGATCGGGTTGTTCGTCGAGCAGCGCCGCGATCGCCCGCCGGAACAGAGCCGTGTCGTCGGCGAGCAGGATGCGCGCCCTGCTGGGCAGGGGGTCGCTCATGCCGTGAGCTCCTGGCTCCGCAGGTCCGTGGATTCGGGCAGGTGCACGACGATGCGCGTGCCGGCGCCGGGGACGCTGTCGATGTGCAGATGGCCGCCGACCGACTCGACGCGTTCGCGCATGGTGGTCAGGCCATAGCCATCGGCCGGCAGCGTGCCCGGGTCGAATCCTGCCCCGTCGTCGGCGATCACGAACTCGGTGTGCCCGCCCAGGGACTTCACCCGCACGCTCGCCCGTTCGGCCCCGGAGTGCTTGCGGACGTTGGTCAACGCCTCCTGCACGACCCGCAGCATCTGGACCTCCGCGCCCGGGGAGAGGTGCAGGGTGTCGGCGCCGGCCACGAGCTCGGTCGGGATCTCGCTCGTTCGGGCGAACGTGGCGATGTAGGAATCGAGGTGTTCGAGCAGGGTCCGCTCGGGGTGGGTGCCCTTCAGGCCGAGGATCGCCTCCCGGATGTCGCGATAGGCCTCGTGGCAGATCGTGGTGAGGTCGGCGATCTCGCTGCAGGTCTGGGCGTCGGCCTGCAGTGAAGGGCGATTCGCCAGCACCGTCAGCCGCAGGTGGGTGAGGCCCAGGACCTGGGCCAGTGAGTCATGGAGCTCCCGGGCGATCCGGTCCCGTTCCACCAGGACGGCGTTGGTGCGTTCGGCCGCGACCACTGCCTGGTGGGCTCGGTTGAGGAGCCAGAACATCGCGGTCCCGAATCCGATGGCGCCCAGAATGAGAATGCTGCCCTCGAGCGCGAGGCCGACATGGAAGCCGAAATGCCGGAACACCGGGGGGGCCAGGACGACCATCACGGCCACGAACATCACCGGTGCAATCAATCCGGCCAAACGCAGTCGCTTCAGCAAGGTTGCACCGGCTGAAGGGTCACCAATCGTCACGCCGCTCTTCCTCTCAGCGCCCTCGCCCTAGGCTATCGCGTCGATCCC
>JAUNRO010000129.1:6963-8363 GCA_030544185.1 Propionibacteriaceae bacterium
GTCGTCCCAGGCCAGCCAGACGGTCTCGTCCTGCTCCACCCGGCCGGAGTTGGGATCGCCCGAATGCACCAGGACAGCGGCATCCTCGGGGATCGCGACGGCGTCGGGTCCGAAGTTGACGATGCAGCGGAACCCTGGCTCGCGGACGAAGTCCAGCACGTCGGGGCCGGAGTCGATCCAGCTCAGGCCGCCGTCGCCGAGGGCCGGATTGCGCCTGCGTTCGGTGAGCGTCGCGCGATAGAGCGCGAAGAAGCTGGTCGGATCGTGGCGCTGGTCCTGGACCGTTCGTCCCGCCCAGCGTTCGGGCATCGGCAGCCACGGCTGATCGTCGCCCGGTCCGAAGCCGAACGGCGGCTCGGTGCCGGACCAGGGGATCGGCACGCGGCAGCCGTCGCGGCCGTGAACGGTGTTGCCGGAGCGCTCCCAGGTCGGGTCCTGCAGGGCGTCTTCCGGCAGGTCGTCCACCTCGTCCAGGCCGAGTTCGTCGCCCTGATAGATGTACGCCCCACCGGGCAGCGCGAGCTCCAGCAGCGCGGCCGCCCGTCCCCGGCGCCGGCCGAGCTCGAGGTCGGTGGGCATCGCCCGCAGCTCCTCGTCGTCGTTGATCCGGGCACCGTGGATCACCCCGTCGGGGCCATAGGCCATGCCGGTGACGGGCTTGCCATAGCGGGTGACGACGCGGACGTTGTCGTGGTTGGCGAGCACCCAGGTGCACGGCGCGCCGACGTCCTGGTGGGTGCGCAGGCTCAGGTCGATGACATTGCGCTGGGATTCGGCGGTCCACTCGCACAGCAGTGCATCGAAATTGAACGAGGTGTGCAGCCGGCCCTGGGTGACGTAGTTGGCGACCCGGTCCGCCGGGAGGTAGGCCTCGGACACGAAGACCCGCGCACCACGCGCAGACTCTGCGTACTCATCCGCCACTGCCCGCCACCGCCGGTGGATGGTCTCCAGATCGGGGCGGTCCCACAGCGGATTGCCGATGTGTTTCGCGAGGTTGGAGACCCCGTCCTCGAGGTCGGGCAGGGTGGGATCCTTCACCATCGAGTCGGCCACGTCGATCCGGAAGCCGTCGACGCCGCGGTCGAACCAGAAACGCAGGATGTCGTCGAACTCCTCGGCGACCCGTGGGTCGGCCCAATTCCAATCGGGTTGGCGGACATCGAAGAGATGGAGATACCACTGCTCGGGACGGCCGTCCGCGCCGATCACCCGCTCCCAGGCGCGTCCGCCGAACATCGCCTGCCAATCGTTCGGCGGCAGGTCGCCGTTCGGGCCGCGCCCGTCGCGGAACCAGAACAGCTCTCGCTCGCTCGTGCCGGGGCCCGCGGCCAGTGCCGCCTGGAACCAGGGGTGGGCGTAGGAGCAGTGGTTGGGCACCAGGTCGATGAGGACGCGCA
>JAUNRO010000130.1 GCA_030544185.1 Propionibacteriaceae bacterium
CTCCGCTCGCCGAGCTGGGAGTGGCCCAGGTGGTCACCCCCGGCGCGACGATGGCCGAGATCGTCGCCTGGACCCAGGCCAACGTCACACCCTCATCAGCGCGCTCCTGAACGGCCCGGGAATCGCAGGGAATGTGACTCTCGTCGCGGGATCGGGGGCTTTTTACGCGCCGCCAACAGGGGTCCGCTACTGTCACGTGGTGGGCGCTGAGGCCGCGCCTGTGCGCTCAGTTGGGCGTACGCCCGCTGCGGCGGGCATGGAGAAACCGTCGGGACTCCGGCGGGCACGCAACCAAGGATGGAGCCGTCGTGGATCTCTACGAATACCAGGCGCGCGACGTTTTCGAGTCGCACGGCGTCCCGGTGCTTCGGGGCATCACAGTCACTACTGCCGCAGAAGCGGGTGAGGCTGCCCGCGAGCTGGGCACCCCCGTCGTGGTGGTCAAAGCGCAGGTCAAGACCGGTGGCCGCGGAAAGGCGGGCGGCGTCAAGATTGCCAAGAGCCCCGAAGAGGCCGCGGAGAGGGCCGGGGAGATCCTCGGCATGGACATCAAGGGACACACCGTGCGCCGCGTGATGATCGCGGAGGGCGCCGAAATCGCGGAAGAATACTACTTCTCACTGCTGCTCGACCGGGCCAACCGGTCCTATCTGGCCATGTGCTCGGTCGAGGGCGGCATGGACATCGAGCAGCTCGCTGAGGAGCGGCCCGAGGCGCTGGCCAAGGTCGAGGTCGACCCGCTGGTCGGCATCGACAAGGCGAAGGCCGACGAGATCGTCGCGGCGGCCAATTTCCCCGAGGCGGATCGCGACCAGATCGCCGACGTGCTGGTGAAGCTCGGTGCGGTCTATCAGGCCGAGGACGCGACCCTCGTCGAGGTCAACCCGCTGGTGAAGACCGGCGACGGCAAGATCATCGCCCTGGACGGCAAGGTCACCCTCGATGACAACGCAGACTTCCGCCAGCCCCACCACGCCGATCTCCAGGACATCGCGGCCACCGACCGCCTCGAGGTCATCGCGCAGGAGCGCGGCCTCAACTACGTGAAGTTGGACGGCAACGTCGGCATCATCGGCAATGGCGCGGGTCTGGTCATGTCGACCCTCGACGTCGTCGCCTATGCGGGCGAGGAATTCCCGAGCAAGCCGTCGCCGGCCAACTTCCTGGACATCGGCGGTGGCGCCAATGCCGAGGTCATGGCTGCCGGACTTGACGTCATCTTCGAAGACGAGCAGGTGAAGGCCGTGCTGGTCAACGTGTTCGGCGGCATCACTGCCTGCGACGCGGTCGCCAACGGCATCGTGCAGGCCTATTCGATTCTCGCCGATCACGGAAAGCAGCCGAAGCCCCTCGTGGTCCGGCTCGACGGCAACAACGCCGATCTGGGTCGCCAGATCCTCGACGACGCCAACCTGCCCAAGCTGGAGCGCGTGGACACCATGGACGGTGCAGCCCACCGGGTTGCCGAACTGGCCGACCAGGCCAAGTGAAAGGGACGACGACAAGATGGCAATCTTTCTGAACGCTGACTCCAGGATCATCGTCCAGGGCATGACCGGCTCGGAGGGCATGAAGCACACCACGCGCATGCTCGCCTCCGGCACCAACGTGGTCGGTGGCGTGAACCCCAAGAAGGCCGGCGAGACGGTCGACTTCCCCGACGGTGTGCAGGTCCCCGTGTTCGGCACCGTGAAGGAGGCCATGGAGGCCACTGGTGCGAACGTGTCGGTCGTCTTCGTGCCGGCCAAGTTCACCAAGTCCGCCGTGGTCGAGTCCATCGACGCCGAGATGCCGCTGGTGGTCTGCATCACCGAGGGCGTGGCGGTCAAGGACACCACGGAGTTCTATTCGCTCACCAAGGGCAGCAAGACCCGCATGATCGGCCCGAACTGCCCCGGCATCATCTCCCCGGGCAAGTCCAACGCCGGCATCATCCCGGCCGATATCGCGCCCAAGGCCGGCCGCATCGGTCTGGTGTCGAAGTCGGGCACGCTGACCTATCAGATGATGTACGAGCTGCGGGACTTCGGCTTCTCGACCGGCGTCGGGATCGGTGGCGACCCGGTCATCGGGACCACGCACATCGACTGCCTCCAGGCGTTCCAGGACGACCCGGAGACCGACGCGATCGTCATGATCGGTGAGATCGGCGGCGACGCCGAGGAGCGCGCGGCGGCGTACATTGCGGAGAACGTGACCAAGCCGGTCGTCGGCTATGTCGCGGGTTTCACCGCGCCGGAAGGCAAGACCATGGGCCACGCGGGCGCGATCGTGTCCGGCTCCTCCGGCACGGCGGCCGCCAAGAAGGAGGCGCTGGAAGCTGCCGGGGTCAAGGTCGGCAAGACGCCGTCGGAGACCGCGGATCTGATGCGCGAGATCATGAAGTCGCTCGCTGGCTGAGACGCCACCCGATGGGATTGCCCTGAGATTCAAGGGCAGGTGTAATCTCCCCCACACGAAGCCCCGGACGATGAAGTCCGGGGCTTCGTGATGTCTTCACCTCACTCGACCTGGGTGAGCCGCTCGCCCGCCCGCAGGTTCACCCCGGCCCAGGCGTCGTCACTGAAGTCGAAGGCCTCGGTCGGGTTGGACCGCAGATAGACGAACTTGTTGCCGGAGCTGAAGACGCCCGTGCGATATTTCTGCGACTGGCTCTGGTCGATCTTCGTGTTGACCACATAGGCGCGGCCCTTGATCTCCACGCCACCCGCACCGGTGGTCGAGAGCTCCCGCTCGCCGACCATCTCGGAGGTCAGGGTCCGGGTGTTGCAGCTGGTCATGTTGGCGTGCACCCGCTCGACCAGTTGGCTGGCCTCCTCGGGCGATCCCATCCTGAGCACGACCTGGTCCACGCCGAACTGGGGCGGGGCGGCGGCATCGTTGCGCAGCAGATAGGTCCGCTGCTGCCGGGTGACCCCGGTGCCGCCGATCGAGCCGAAGTCGATGGCCTCGCAGCTGGTGCCGTCTTGGACATCGATGTTCGTCGCCAGCGGGTTGCCCCGCCAGGAACCGGTGCCCGGGCTGACCCGCGGGAGATCGCCGGAGGACATGAAGCCCTCCTTGTCGGCACCGGCCGGCGGAATGCCGACCTCGACCGATGTCGTCGGCGCGGTGCACAGCCCGACGGCCGGCCCGCACTGGCGGTTGATCGACTGGCTGAGGGCGCGGACGGCGGCCTCCATGTCGGCCGGCTCACCCGCCCGGGCCACATCCATCATGTTGACCACGCGGCCGGTGCGGACGAGCAGCACCGTGTGATATTCGGACGTGGTGTCCTGCAGGACCAGCCGCACGCCGAGGGCGTCGTCGCCGACGCCGGTGACGGTCATGCCCTGCTCGACATAGAGCGGCGTGTCCGAGCACGATCCGAGCTCCGCGCTGCGGAACTCGAAGACCTGCTGGGCCTCCTCGCTCGTGGCATAGGCGTCCGCACGATGCAGGGCGGCCGTGCGGTCGTCACCGCTGCCCGAGATGCCACGCAGCTGGGTGATCTCCGGCACGGGCTGCCCGGCGGCCAGCGGACCGGTGCAGGCAATCGACGGGGATGCGTCGTCCACACCAGCCTGATCGAGGGTCTGGGTCCAGGTGCGGGCCGGGTCGATGGACTTCGCCATGGTCTCGGAGAGCATCTGGCCACTGCTCAGCACCGGTCCCGGCGTCGCAACGAGACCCGTGCCGGTCGGTGCGGCCGCCTCGTTGTCCCGGTTGAACCACCACAGCGCCGTCGCGGCGATGAGGGCCACGGTCGCAACCATGGCCACGCCCGCGATCGTGAGCGCCACGATGTTGCGCGGGCCCAGCTTGGGCGCCTTCGATTCGGAGCGTCGCCGGCCGAGACTGATCCGCCGGGGCTCCGGTTCGGCAACCCGCTTGCCAACCGGCTCCTGCTCGCCGGCCTGCTGATGCTTGCGTCCGAGCGGCAAGCGAGACTTGCGCACCGGCTCGTGCTTGGGCGCGAACGGGTTCTCCGGGCGCTCGCCGTCCCCATCGGACCCTGCCGCGGCCGACGGCGGATTCGCGGCCTCCGGGGGCGGGGGCTGGAAGTTGGGTGCGACCTCGCGCGGCGGCTCGGCCGCGCGGCGCACCGCCGTGGGGGCGCTGCTCGATCCGCTGGGGGCCTGGGGAGGTTCGTTGGTGGCCTTGGGCACGGTCCCGCTCAGGGGGCGCGCGTTGACGTTCGGGTTCTGCGTGGGGCGCCCGGCCGGGTTCTGCTGCCCCGGGGTCGGCGTGCCTCGCGGAGCGGACGAGTCGGTGGTGGGCTCGTCGGCGGGTCCGGGCTCGCCATAGTTGGACCAACCGCGACGCGTGGCATCGCCGGTGGGCGCGTGGACCTCGGGCCAGCCCGACTCGGGTTGTTCCGGCGCGGGATCAGCTGCCCTCTTCGGACGAGAATCATTCGCGTCGTTGGTCAACCTCACTCCTTCCACGGGTCTGGCACGCACTGCACGCCCAGATTCAATCGTCAAATCTAGCTCGCGTGCGCGTGTCGGGCGATCCCATGTGCCACAAATCCGACACGATGCTGGGGATTATGTCCAGTGCTCATATTCCGCGTCGCGGTCGCGGTGGCTTCCGCCTCAAGGTCCGATCGGCCGATCCGATCGGAGATCTCGACGACCGCGAGGTGACGCCAGCGTGGCACCTGCCGCCCTCAGTGACCGCGCTGCTGGCCGGTGCCGTCGCTGCCGGGGTCGGCTGGGTCCTCGTGGTCGGGCTGGTCTTCTTCGCTTGGCTCAGCGCTCGCGCGGGCGAATTGCCGCGCATCGTCGGCTCCGCCTCCCAGATCTGGTTGCTGGCCCACGGCGCAACGTTGCGCATCGGCGATGTGCGGTGGACGCTGATGCCGCTCGGGCTCACGCTGCTGTTCCTCGTGCTCGTCGGGCAGCTCTGCCTCCGGCTGCTGCGCGACCTCTCGGCCGAGTTCGCGGAGCCGCCCGAGATCCGGCCGTTGGCGCGCACGGCGGCGTTCCTGGTGCTGGGGTACGCCCTGGTCGCCGCGGTGGTCGGGCTGCTCGCCGGCTCCGGTGGGCAGGCGTTGCGGGCCGCGCTGGGCGCGGCGGTGCTCGCGGCGATCGGTGTTCTGTGGGGAGTCTCGCGTGCCGTTCCCGGGCTGATGCGCATGCTCCCGGGCTGGGCCGCGCCGATTCCCGCGGCTGCGGGCGCGGCCGTCGGCACGCTCATCGCCGGGGGTGCGGCCGCGCTCACCGTGGGCCTTGTGCAGCATCAGGGCCGGATCGCGACGATGACGGCGGGCCTCGGCGTCGACGGCTGGTCGCTGATCGGTGTCACGCTCGCCCAACTCGCCTACTGGCCGAACCTGCTCATCTGGGCGGGCTCCTGGACGCTCGGCTCGGGCTTCGCCCTGGGTGATGGCACAGTTGTCTCGCCCCCTGCGACCGAGCTCGGCCTCGTGCCCTCGGTGCCTGTCCTGGGCGCACTCCCGAGCGAAGGAGCCGGGCACTGGCTCCTGGTCTGGCTTGTCACGGGCGTGCTCGCCGGAGTCATCGCGGGACTGGTTGTGCTCCGCCGCCGTCCCCACGCCCGGGTCGACGAGGCGGCTGGCGTCAGCGCGCTCGCCGGAGCGGCGGCCCTCGCGGCATACTTCGTGGGTGCCCTGCTGTCCCGCGGCGATCTCGGCAGTGGGCGGTTGACGGGAGTGGGGCCCCGGCTGGGGGAACTGCTGCTGTTCGGTGGCGCCCTGATCGTGCTGCCGGCTGCGCTCGCCGGTCTCCTCGGTGCCTTGGTGCCCAGGCGCCGGTCCCGGGCCGGCGCCGGCCTTGAGGACGCCGCCACCGATCGTGCCGAGCCGACGATCATCCGCCGCCGTGGCGCGATGGTGGACGAGGCGGGCGATGAGGCGGCCGACGAGGCCGAGGCCACGGTCAGAGTGGAGCGATAGAGTCGTTTCGTGAGTTTTCGCGTGGTCGTCCTGGTGTCCGGTTCGGGGACCCTGCTGGCGGCCCTGCTGGAGGCGATTGCCGCGGGTGCGGTGCCTGCCGAGGTCGTTGCCGTGGGCGCGGACCGGGCCGGCATCGAGGGCCTCGCGCGCGCCGAGCGCGCCGGCATCCCCACGTTCTGCCATCCGTACGCCAAGGGCGGTGACCGGGCGGCCTGGGACGCCGAGCTGACGGAGCTCGTGGCGGCGTACGAACCGGACCTCGTCGTCTCCGCCGGCTTCATGAAGCTCGTGGGCGAGCGGTTCCTGGCCCGCTTCGGTGGCCACATGATCAACACCCACCCGGCGCTGCTGCCGGCCTTCCCCGGCATGCACGGGCCCCGGGATGCACTCGCCTATGGGGTGAAGGTCACCGGTGCGACCGTGTTCCTCGTGGATGCCGGCGTCGACACCGGAACGATCCTCGCTCAGGAGCCGGTCCCGGTGCTGTCCGAGGACACGGTGGAGACCCTGCACGAACGGATCAAGGTGGTCGAGCGGCGCCTGCTGATCGACACCGTCAACGAACTTGCGTCAGCGAAAGACAACCCCCGAGGAGACTGAACCATGTCCGACCGTCTGCCGATCAAGCGCGCGCTCTTATCCACCTATGACAAGTCCGGCCTCGAGGATCTCGGCCGTGCCCTGGCCGAGGCCGGTGTGGAGATCGTCTCGACGGGCTCGACGGCCAACCGCCTCGCCGATGCCGGCGTGCCCGTCACGCCGGTCGAACAGGTCACCGGTTTCCCCGAGTGCCTCGACGGCCGCGTGAAGACCCTGCACCCGATGGTGCACGCGGGCATCCTGGCCGACCGCCGGCTGGAGAGCCACCGCGATCAGCTGGCGGACCTCGGCGTCGCGGCGTTCGACCTCGTCGTGGTGAACCTCTATCCGTTCTCCGAGACCGTTGCCTCGGGCGCGACCCCGGACGAATGCGTGGAGCAGATCGACATCGGCGGCCCGACGATGGTCCGGGCCGCGGCCAAGAACCACCCGAGCGTCGCGATCGTCACCTCCCCGGCACAGTACGCCGAGGTCACCCGGGCGCTGGCCGAGGGCGGGTTCACGCTGGCCGAGCGGCAGCAATGGGCCGTGGCCGCTTTCCAGCACACCGCGGAATATGACATCGCGGTCGCCTCGTGGATGGGCTCGACGCTGACCGACACCTCCGGCGGCGACGGTTATCCGGCCTGGCTCGGCGCGGCCTGGCACAAGCAGGGCACGCTGCGTTATGGCGAGAACGCCCACCAGCCCGCGGCGCTCTATTCCTATCCGCCCGGGCCCGCCGGGATCACCCAGGCCGAGCAGTTGCACGGCAAGGAGATGAGCTTCAACAACTACACCGACGGCGAGGCCGCCTATCGCGCCGCCTATGACTTCGATGAGCCGTGTGTGGCGATCATCAAGCACGCCAATCCGTGCGGCATCGCGGTCGGTGCCGACATCGCGGAGGCGCACGCCAAGGCGCACGCCTGCGACCCGCTGTCGGCGTTCGGTGGCGTGATCGCCACGAACCGGCCCGTGAGCGTCGCGATGGCCGAAACGGTCAAAGACATTTTTACCGAGGTGGTGATCGCCCCCGGCTATGCCGATGGTGCGCTGGAGATCCTCACGGCCAAGAAGAACATCCGGCTGCTGACCGCCCCGGCCTACACCCATCGCGTCCGCAATCTCCATCCCATCTCCGGCGGCGCGCTGCTGCAGGCGCCGGACCGGCTCGATGCTGAAGGCGATGATCCGGCGAGCTGGACGCTCGCGGCGGGAGATGCCGCGGACGACGCGCTCCTCGCCGACCTCGCCTTCGCGTGGCGCGCCTGCCGGGCCGTCAAGTCGAACGCGATCCTGCTCGCCAGCGCGGGCGCTTCGGTGGGCGTCGGCATGGGCCAGGTGAACCGGGTCGACTCCTGCCGGCTGGCCGTGGAGCGCGCGGGCGAGCGGGCGGGCGGGTCGGTGGCCGCGTCGGACGCCTTCTTCCCGTTCGCCGACGGTCCGCAGATCCTGATCGAGGCGGGCGTCCGCGCGATCGTCCAGCCGGGCGGCTCGGTGCGCGACGACGAGACCATCGAGCTGTGCCGGGCTTCGGGCGTGACGCTCTATTTCACCGGGACGCGGCACTTCTTCCACTGATATCAGCGGTCGGCCGGGTGGTTGGGGAAGTGGCAGAATGGCCGCTGGCCCCAGCCGATGGCATCGAAAGGACGTCAATGACCGCCCAGAAGCTCGACGGGAAAGCCACAGCGGCCGAGATCAGGGCGGAGCTGACGACCCGCGTGGCGGACCTGCGGGCCCAGGGCATCGTGCCCGGGCTGGGAACTGTGCTGGTCGGCGATGACCCCGGCAGCCAGATTTATGTCAATGGCAAGCACCGGGATTGTGGGCAGGTTGGCATCGCA
>JAUNRO010000131.1:0-5458 GCA_030544185.1 Propionibacteriaceae bacterium
AAAGAAGACCACAGCGGCCAAGACGACTCCGGCCAAGAAGGCCCCGGCGAAGACGGCTGCGAAGAAGACCACGCCCACGAAGACCACCGCCTCGAAATCGACCCCGGCGAAGAAGACGACCCCGGCGAAGACCGCTGAGTCGGCGAAGTCCGAAGGGTCCGCAGGAGCGAGCGGATCCGCGTCCTCGTGATCTCGACCCCCGGCCCCCGGCCTGTTCCGCCACCCGGTGCCGATCGGCCCGGGACTCCCCCGGGCGAGGCTCCGGTCACGCTGCCGCCTGCCCACCCCGAGGTGCAGGCGGCACTCGCCGATCTGACGGCCGACCTGCCCGAGCTGTCGCTGGCCCAGCATCACGACCGCTATGTCGCGGTCCTCGAGTTGTTGCACGAGGTGCTTGAGGAGTCCCGCTCCCGGTGACCCGCCTGGACGCTCTGCTCGTCGAGCGAGGACTGGCCCGGTCCCGCTCGCAGGCAGCCGAACTGGTGCGGGCAGGCAAGGTCCGCCTCGCCGGCGTACCCGTCCGCAAACCCGCCACCTCGGTTGGCGTCGACGCCGAGATCGACGTGGATCGCGACCCCTGGGTGTCCCGGGCCGCCCACAAGCTCCTCGGTGCGCTGGACGACCTGCGCATCACGGTCCCCGAGCGCGCGCTCGATGCCGGCGCCTCGACCGGCGGATTCACCCAGGTGTTGCTCAGCCGGGGCGCCGTCCGGGTCTATGCGGTCGACGTCGGCACTGATCAGCTCGCCGCGGGCCTGCGCGCCGACCCCCGGGTCGTGGTCCACGAACAGACCAACCTGCGCGACCTCACCCTCGCTCACGTCGGCCACGAACCTGTCGGGCTGGTGGTCGCGGACGTCTCGTTCATCTCCCTGACCCTGCTGCTCGACCCGATCCTCGGCGTGCTCGCTCCGGACGGCGAGGCCCTGCTGATGGTCAAGCCCCAATTCGAGGTCGGCCCCGGCCGCCTCGGCAAGAGCGGCATCGTCCGCGACCCAACCCTGCGCCAGGAGGCGGTCGCTGCGGTGTCGGCGGCCGCGGCGACCCGCGGGTGGGCCACGGTTGCGACCGCCGAGAGCCGCCTGCCCGGCCCCGCCGGGAACGTCGAGTATTTCATCCACATCAGGCAGCCTCACCTATGCTGAGGCTCGTGAGAGCTCCCGAGTCGTGTCGCGAGATCGCCGTTCTCACGCATATTCACCGCCCGGAAGCGATCGCTGCGGCGTGCCGGCTGATCAGCGGACTCACCGAGCAGGGAATCGCCTGCCTGCTGCCTGAGGAGGACATCGAGGCGATGGGCGATGCCCTTCGGGGACTCCACATCCGTCCGTTGTCCCCCGATCTGCCGCGGGGCGCGCTTGAGCTGGCCGTCGTCTTCGGCGGCGACGGCACGATTCTGCGCGGGGCCGAATGGGCGATGCCCGTCGACGTCCCGCTGCTCGGGGTCAACCTCGGTCACGTCGGCTTTCTCGCCGAGGCGGAGTCGTGGGAGATCGACCAGGTCGTCTCGCACGTCGTGGGCCGCGGCTGGACGGTCGAGGAACGGTTCACGGTCGATGTCGTGGTCCGCGACCGGCCCGCGCGCGACGGCGGCCAGGTGACCTGGTCCTCGTTCGCGGTCAACGAGGTCTCGATGGAGAAGGCCGCCCGCGAGCGGATGCTCGAGCTGATGATCGCCATCGACGACCGCCCGCTGCACCGCTGGGCCTGCGACGGGGTGCTCGTGGCGACCCCGACGGGCTCCACGGCCTACACCTTCTCCGCCGGCGGCCCCGTCATCTGGCCCGCGCTCGACGCGCTGCTCGTGGTCCCGCTGAGCGCCCATGCGCTGTTCGCCCGGCCGCTGGTGCTGGGTCCCCAGTCGACGGTGACCTGTCAGCTGATCAACAGCCCCGAGAACGCGGGTGTCGTCTGGTGCGACGGGCGGCGCAGCGTGGACCTCACCGGCGGGATGGAGATCGAGGTCTCCGCGGGCGCGCACCGCCTGCGGCTCGCCCGGCTGGGGATGGCGCCGTTCACCGATCGGCTCGTGCGGAAATTCGGACTGCGGGTCGAGGGCTGGCGCGGTGCAGCGGAGCAGCGCCGGTCGTGATCAGCGAGCTGCGGATCCGCGATCTCGGTGTCATCGAGTCGGCCACGCTCGACCTCGCTCCGGGGTTCACCGCGGTCACCGGCGAGACCGGTGCGGGCAAGACCATGATCGTCACCAGCCTCGGGCTCCTGCTGGGCGCCCGCGCGGATTCCGGGGTGGTCCGCCGCGGCGCCGATCGCGCCCGCGTCGAGGGCACGTTCGGACTCGTGCCCGCCGATGTCGGCGTACGCGTGGGGGAGGCGGGCGGCGAGATCGAGGACGGGTCTCTGCTCGTCGCCCGGCAGGTCACCGCGAGCCGCTCGCGGTGCTTCCTCGGCGGGGCCGGCGTGCCGGTTTCCGTCGCCGCCGACATCACCGCCGATCTCGTCACGATCCACGGCCAGTCCGAGCAGCTGCGCCTGGCCGCGCCGGAGCGGCAGCGGGAGATCCTGGATCGGTACGCCGGGACGGGCCTCGGGGCAGAGCTCACTGCCTATCGCCGGGACTGGGCCGAACGCCAGGCCGCCCGCACGGAGCTCACCGAGCTGCGCGACCACGCCCGCGAGCGAGCCCGGGAGGTGGACCTGCTGCAGTTCGGGCTCGCCGAGATCGAGCAGGTCGATCCCCAGTCCGGGGAGGACCGGGAGCTCGCCGCCGAGGCCGAGCGCCTCCAGGCGGTCGACGACCTGCGGCTCGGGGCCCACACGGCGCTGATCGCCCTGGCCGGCGACGAGGACAGCATCGACGCGGGCTCCGCGCTGACCGCGGCCGCCACGGCCCGCAAGTCCCTCGCGGAGGCCGCCGACGCCGATGCCGCGCTGGCGCCGCTCGCCGAACGCGCCGCCGACCTGCAGGTCCTGGCCGCCGAACTGGCCCAGGACGTCGCGGGCTATCTGTCCGACCTGGAGGCCGACCCGAACCGGCTGGAGTGGATCGCCGAACGCCGGTCGGCGCTGCAGGGACTGACCCGAAAATACGGGGAGACGGTCGACGAGGTGCTCGCCTGGAGCCAGGCGTCCGCGGCCCGACTGGGGGAGCTCACCTCCAGCGATGACCGGATCGACGCGCTCGCAGCGCGGGTGAGCGCGCTCGACGAGGCCCTCGCCCAGCGCGCGACGGTGATCACCCGCCACCGCCAGACCGCCGCGGAGCGGCTGGCCGACGCAGTCCTCGACGAGCTGACGGCGTTGGCGATGCCCCATGCCCGCCTCGAGTTCATGCTCGAACCTCTGCCAGAGCTCGGGCCCCACGGCGCGGAACAGATCGTGCTCCAGTTCACCGCCAACCCCGGCAGCGCCCCCCGGCCCCTCGGCAAGGTGGCCTCCGGCGGCGAGCTGTCCCGGATCCGGCTGGCCCTCGAGGTCGTGCTCGCCGAGGGATCGGGCACCGCGACGTTCGTCTTCGACGAGGTGGACGCCGGTGTCGGTGGGGCCGTCGCGATCGAGATCGGCCGCCGCCTGGCCCGGCTGTCCCGCCACGCCCAGGTGGTCGTGGTCACCCACCTCGCCCAGGTCGCGGCCTTCGCCGACCGCCACCTCGTCGTCCGCAAGTCCTCCGACGGCCAGGTGACCACCTCCGGCGTACACCACCTGGACGACGACCAGCGCGTCGCCGAGCTCGCCCGCATGATGGCCGGGCTCGAGGACTCCGACACCGCCCTCGCCCATGCAGCGGAGCTGCGCGCGCTCGGGGCGCAACCCGGCTGAAGCCCCCGGCGGTGGCCCCGACCGACTGAGCCCGAGCGGGCGCATGATGGGCCCATCATCGACGGACAGGAGACCTGTGACTGACGGCGTGCGCTATTTCGACCCTCGGCGGTGCCCCGTGTGCGGGGCCGCCCGGAGCGCGGTCGACCGGTGCGCCGGCTGCGGGGCGGTGTTCCTGGACCCCCGGATCGCGGAACTGGGGCGTACGCTGCAGCGCGCCGACGCCATCCGCGCCGACGTCCTGGCGCGAGCGGCACGTCCCGCCGATCCCGCCGCGGAAACCCCGGCCCCGGGTCGCCACGGCGTCCCCCGGCGCAGGCGTCCGTTCGCCGGCGGGCCCGGCCCGGCCCCGCGGCAGGACCCCCCACCGCCCCGGCCGCAGAGCCCCTCGGTGGGCTGGGTGCTGCTGGCGGTGGGTGCCCTGTGCCTCATGGTGGCGGCCGGGATCTTCATCGCCGTCACCTGGGACACCCTCGGCTGGCTGCTGCGCGGCGCGATCATGCTCGGGGTCACCGCCGTGTTCGCGGCGACCGCCGAACTCACCCGGCGCAGGGGCCTGCGGGCCTCGGCCGAGGCGCTCACCGGAATTGCGGGGGTGCTGTGGCTCACCACCCTCGTCTCCGGCAGCCGGCTGTTGCCCGAGAGCGTCTGGTGGCCGCCGCTGATCGGGGTCGCGGTCGCCGCCGCCGCCCTGATCGCCGACGCCTGGCACGCCCGGTCGCGGGACCGGCTGTGGTCGGTCGATGCACTGATGGCGCTGTCGGTGCCGATCCTGTTCGGTGGCTTCAGTTATGCCGCAGGCGACTGGCATCCGCTGATATCGGGCCTCGTGCTCGCCGCCGGGGTCCTCGCCCACCTGCGCTGGCCGACCCGCCGGCTGGTGATCACCCGCATCGCCTGCCTCCTGGCCGGCGTGGTCGCCGGGGCCAGCCTGGCCGTTCAGGCCATAGCCGGGCTCGCCCCCCAGGGCAATGCCGCCGACGGCTGGCGCCTGCTGGTCCCACTCGCCGCGCTGGGCGTGCTCGCCGCGCGCAGCTCCATCGTCGCCGTCCGCCGGCTGGCCTCGGGCCTCGCCGGAGCACTCGCGGCCGGGGCAGTCCTCGCGGCCACCTCGCGGCTGCCCCTGGAGACGCTGCCGTGGATCTGTCTGGGCCTCGCGCTGCCCGCCGCCGTGGTCTGGCTCTGGGCTCGCGCCGACCACGAGGCCGTCGCCGCCGGTCGCGCCGCGAGCCTGGGCTGGCTGGCGCCCCCCGGCATCGGCGGGCTGGCGGTCGTGGCGGTCACGTTCGCCCGCCTGTGGGCCGGCCCGCAGTTCGAGCCCGGGTCGTGGTGGATGCTCAGCAGCATCGGGTTCGTGGGCCTGGGACTGGTCGTCGGCGTGGCCCGCACCCGTGGGTTCGCCAGGCCCCTGCGGGTGACCGATGGGATCGCGATCCTCGGCGCCTGGACCGCCGCGCTGGTCCTGGTCTATGGCACCTTCCTCAGCGCCCTTCTCGTGCTCACGCCGGTGCTCGCGGCACTGCTCCTGCTGGCCCGGCTCACCCGCACCCTCACGCCGGTCTGGTGCGCGGGCGCCACCGCGGTCTGGCTGTGGACGTTGGTCGGCGCCGGCGGCTGGATCGCGCTGGCTGCGTTGCTGGTGGTCGCGACGGCGGCGCTGTTCTGGGGGTACGCCGGGGCG
>JAUNRO010000131.1:5468-8314 GCA_030544185.1 Propionibacteriaceae bacterium
GGGTCAGCCTGCCCGCGGCCATCATCGTCGCCAACTCCCTGTTCGCCACCTCCGCCGACTTCACCGGCGCCGCGAACGACCTCACCTCGGTGTTCCTCGTCGGGCTCGCCGCGGTGGTGCTCGCCGCCCACCAGTGGTGGTGGCTCGACGACCGGGTGCGCTTGGTCACCGAGATCGCCGCCCTGTTCTGGGCCACGATCGTGGCCATTCTCGTCTTCGTCAGCGGCGCCCTGCCGGTCGCCGCGCTCTGCCTGTTGATCTTCGGAGTCGCCCTGGTCATCGCCGGCTGGCCACGGGAACGGCGGCTGTATGCCTGGGTCGCGATCGGTGTGCTGACCCTCGCCAGTTGGGCCCAGCTGGCGCACCTGGGTTCGCGGACCGTCGAGCTCTATACCGTGCCGCCAGCGCTCGTCCTGCTGGCGATCGGTGCCTATGCGCTGTGGCGCAACCCGGCAGCCAGCTCCTGGCGCACCCTCCTCCCCGGCCTTCTTCTCGGCCTGCTGCCCAGCGCGACGCTGGCGGTGGCCGAACCCGTCAGCCTGCGCGCGCTGCTGGTCGGCGGGTGCGCGCTCGCGCTCATCCTCATCGGCCTCACCCGCCACCTCGCGGCCTGCTTCGTCACCGGCGCGATCGTGCTCGCGGTGCTGGCGGTGGTGGAGGTGTGGCCGTACGCCGCGTATGTGCCGCGCTGGGCCGGCCTCGCGGCCGCCGGGGCGCTGCTCCTTGCGATCGGCGTGCGGTGGGAGGCCCGCCTGCGCGACCTTCGTCGCGTCGGCGGCTATCTGCGCGGGCTCCGGTGACCACACCGGACTGGTGATTCCGAAAACAGGTTCGTTCGGGATAGGCTGAAATCCCGTGGGAAGCGCCAAGAAAACCAAGCACGTGTTCGTGACCGGAGGCGTCGCCTCTTCGCTCGGCAAGGGCCTCACGGCATCCAGCCTCGGCAGCCTGCTCATCGCCCGTGGCCTGCGGGTCACGATGCAGAAGCTGGATCCCTATCTCAACGTGGATCCCGGCACGATGAACCCCTTCCAGCACGGTGAGGTGTTCGTGACCGAGGACGGTGCCGAAGCCGACCTCGACATCGGCCACTATGAGCGCTTCCTCGACGTCAACCTCAACGCCGACGCCAACGTGACCACCGGCAAGGTCTATTCGACGGTCATCACGAAGGAGCGCCGCGGCGACTATCTCGGCGACACCGTCCAGGTGATTCCCCACATCACCAACGAGATCAAGGACGAGATGCTCGCGATGGCGACCGAGGGCGTCGACGTCGTGCTCCACGAGATCGGCGGCACCGTCGGCGACATCGAATCCCTGCCGTTCCTCGAGGCGGCCCGCCAGGTCCGCCGCGATGTCGGCAAGGAGAACTGCTTCTTCCTGCACGTGTCGCTGGTGCCCTATATCGGGCCGTCCAAGGAGCTCAAGACCAAGCCCACCCAGCACTCGGTGGCCCAGCTGCGCCAGGTCGGCATCCAGCCCGATGCGATCGTGTGCCGCGCGGACCGGGACCTGCCCGAGGGCATCAAGCGCAAGATCGCGCTCATGTGCGACGTCGAGGAGGAGGCCGTGATCTCCTGCCTGGACGCGCCCAGCATCTATGACATCCCCAAGGTGATCCACCGCGAGGGCCTGGACGCCTATGTGGTCCGGAAGCTCGACCTGCCGTTCCGTGACGTCGACTGGACGATCTGGAACGACCTCCTCGACCGGGTGCACAACCCGATCAACGAGGTGACGGTGGCGCTCGTCGGCAAATACATCGACCTGCCGGACGCCTATCTCTCGGTCGTCGAGGCGCTGCGTGCCGGCGGGTTCGCCGCACGCGCCAGGGTCCACGTCCGCTGGGTGGCCTCCGACGAGTGCGCGACCCCCGAGGGCGCCCGGCAGCACCTGGGTGATGTCGACGCGATCTGCGTGCCCGGCGGCTTCGGCATCCGCGGCATCGAGGGCAAGCTCGGTGCGCTGAAGTATGCCCGGGAGAACCAGATCCCCACCCTCGGGCTGTGCCTCGGGCTGCAGTGCATGGTGATCGAGTATGCCCGCGACGTCCTCGGGCTGGCCGATGCCGCCTCCACCGAATTCGACGCCGACACCGGGCACCCGGTCATCGCCTCGATGGCCGAACAGGCCGACATCGTGCGCGGCGAGGGGGACCTCGGCGGCACCATGCGGCTGGGCTCCTATCCGGCCGAGCTCACCCGCGGATCGGTCGTGGCGAGCCTCTATGGAATCCATCAGGTCGCGGAGCGCCACCGCCACCGCTATGAGGTCAACAACACCTATCGCGAGCAGCTCGAGGCGGCCGGCCTGGTCATCTCCGGCACGAGCCCCAACGGCACCCTCGTGGAGTTCGTGGAGCTGCCGACCGATGTCCACCCGTTCTACGTCGGCACGCAGGCCCACCCGGAATACAAGTCGCGCCCGACCAAGGCCCACCCCCTGTTCACCGGTCTGATCCGGGCGGCACTGCGCCACCAGAGCTCGAGCCGGCTGTGGGAGGACGACGACGAGCGCGACAACCACACCCCGGCCGACGGTGCCCACGCCGAGGTGACGGAGGCCCGCGCCGATGCCTGACCCGAGCCAGCTCCCCAGCCGTCCCGACGCCGCCGACACCCCCGAGCTCTGGCCTGTCAGGTCCCGTGAGGTGCTGGGCCGGGGCCGCCTGTTCGACTATTTCGCCGACACCGTCGACACCCCCGGCGGCGAGTCGATGCGCCGCGACTTCATCGATCACACCGGCGCCGTCGGCGTGATCGCGGTGGACGACGAGGAGCAGGTGGTCGTCGTCCACCAATACCGCCACCCGGTCGGCTTCCGGCTCATCGAGCCGCCCGCCG
>JAUNRO010000132.1 GCA_030544185.1 Propionibacteriaceae bacterium
AACCCCTGACCTTCTCATTGCGAACGAGACGCGCTACCAACTGCGCCATAGCCCCTTGCGTTTGAAGCCAGACCACCTTAGCACGCGCGGCCAGGACAGACCATTCGCGCATCCCACCGAGACCAGCACAGCAACCCACACGAGGTCACCGCGTCCGCAGCCACCGTGAGGACCAGGCGCGAGCGGTCTGATAGCCGAGGCGCTGATAGACCCGCCGGGCGGTGTCGTTGTCGGAGAAGATCGCGAGGGTGCAGACGCCGTCGGCCGCAACGGCCCGCCGGGTGAGCGCGCCGGACACGACGCTCGCCAACCCCGCGCCGCGGCGGTGCCGGGCGGTGACGATGCCGCTCAGATAGTCGACCCCGCTCTCCTCCACCAGCGAGCCACCGACGGCCACCAGTTCGCCGGCCGCATCGCGCAGGCCGAGCCATCGCACGAGGCCGGTGCCGACCTCGGTCCACAGGCGCGGATTGTTGGCCCGCGAGAACGCCGAAATTTCGGCCGCATCACCGAGGTCGTCGAGCTCGACCAGCTCGTCCTCCCGCGGCTCCACCTCCGGCAACGTCGTCGTCCACATCCATTCCCAGTCGCCGCCCTCGCCGAGATCGAACAGTTCGGCGGCTAACCCCGAGCACCCCTGGGGCACCGAGATCACTTCTCCCCCGGTGCGCTCCATGAGCTCCTCGGCCGCCAGCCAGCGCAGCGCCGCGCGCACGCCATTCTCCGGGGCCGGGCCACGCAGCGGCGCCACCCAGAATCCCGGGCGTACGCCGGGGCGTTGAATCAGCGCGATCGTCCCATCGCTCCAGACCGGACCGACGAGTTCGGCCGGCAGTCCCCAGCGGATCCATGGATCACCACGGGCGAGCCGCAGCAATTCCGAGTGGGACGTGATCCGATCCACTGAATCAGCCCGCGAACGAACTCACTCCCCCACCGCCCGGGGCCGGTCGGCGGGCAGCGGGGCGAGCGGTGCGGACTGCTCGGGGGCGTCGGCCACGACGGGCTTGTTGTCACCGGTGACCGGCTCGGGAGCGGTGAGATCGATGGTGCGCACGGTCCGGCCAGCGACCGGCGGCGTCGACACATAGGTCGGGCGCGTGATCGGCAGCGGGTCCCACAGGCTGCCGGGACGCCCCGACGGCATCCCCAGCTCCACCGACAGCGAGGCTTCGTCGGCCGCGAGCCGGTCAACCCGTCGGGACTCGGTGTCCTGGACGACCACGGTCTCCTCGTCACAGCCTCGTCCGATCGCGTCGAGCCGCCGCTCGAAGTCCGCGTGCATCGCCCGAACGCTCACCCGCGCGATCCCGAGGAACCCGGCCAACAGCCCGACCGGGACCACCACGCCCCACCAGGGCGTACGCCCGAAGGCCGCCAGCGTGACCACCGCGACCAGGGTCACCAGGAGCACCAGGACGACATTGCGGCGCCGGCCGGCGGCCCGTCGCTCCGCGCGCCGGATGCCCTCGGTCGCGGCCCGCCGGGTCAGCGGCGTCGAGACCCGCGCACCGGGCTCGCGGGCCCCCGCCACCGAGCCCTCCCGGACGATGCGCACATCGTTGGAGAACCGGCTCGCAGGGTCGAACTCCTCGCGCTGACCAGCGGATTCACGCCGAATGAACAGGGGGACCAGATAGGCCAACCAAGCCGCCACAATCACACCGAAGATCAGTCCCGTCGTCCCCACACGGGTAACGTACGCAGGCCGTTGCCGCTTCCGGCTTAGGCGCGCGGGCGAGCCGGGGATCGCGTCGGTTTCTGGTCAGCCGGCCCGGCTGCGCGCGGCATCCCAGCGGGCGAGCAGGCTGCCCGGCACCTCGTCCGCGTGCAGGGCGAAGACCTCGTGATCGCGCCAGTCGCCGTTGATGTGCAGATAGCGCGGCCGCAGGCCCTCGTGGCGGAACCCGAGCTTGCGCACCACACGCAGGCTGTTGGCGTTCTCGGGCCGGATCGCCACCTCCATGCGATGCAGTCCGAGGTCGTCGAAACAGAAATCGGTCGCCATCGCCACCGCGGTGGGCACCAGCCCGTGACCGGCCGCGCGCTGGTCGATCCAATAGCCGATGTGGGCGAACATCGCGGAGCCGCGGGTGATCCCCGAGACCGTCACCTGACCCACGAGCCGGGGCCGCTGCCCGGCGCGCTCCCAGGACAGCGCCCACGGCAGGGCGGTCCCTGCGCGCGCCTGGCTCTCGAGAAGGCGGACCAGCGCCGCGAAGGTCGGCGGCCCGGCCGGCGAGCTGGGCGGCTGGGTCGCCTCCCAGGGCCGCAGCCACGCTTGGTTGTAGGCCCGGACCGCGTCCCATTCACCACGGTCCCGCCGCCGCAGCGGCCGCAGGACCACGTCCCCGTGCTGGAGCCGCATCGGCCAATAGCTGACACCCATGGCCGGCCTCAGTGGTCTCCCCCGCGGATCTGGTCGACCGCGTGATGCAGGATCGGTCCGAGCACCGCGAGCGCATCGCGTACGCCACCGCGCGAGCCCGGCAGGTTCACCACCAGGGTGCGGGCGGCGATCCCGGCGAGGCCCCGGCTCAGCACGGCGGTCGGGACCCCCTTGGCCACCCCGGCGCGAGCGAGCTCGGCGGCGAGCTGCGGGATCTCCCGCTCGAGCAGCGGGCGGGTCTGGTCCGGGGTCGCGTCGGTCGGCGAGAGGCCGGTGCCGCCGGTGGTGAGAACGATGTCGTACGCCCCGATGGCCGCCCGCAGCGCCGTCCCGACCGGGGCACCGTCGGCGACGACCACGACCGGAGCGACCTCGATCCCGAGCTCCCGCAGACCGGCGGCGAGCACCGGACCGGAGCGGTCCTCATAGTCCCCCGCCGCGGCGCGCGTGGAGGCGGTGATCACACACGCGCGGATCGGCGGCTCCGGTTCAGTCACGACTCCAGTCTCCGCTGCGGCCCCCGGACTTGGCCAGCACCCTGATGTCGGTGATCACCGCGGCGCGGTCGACGGCCTTGACCATGTCGACCACGGTGAGCGCGGCCACCGACACCGCCGTGAGCGCCTCCATCTCCACCCCGGTGCGCTCATTGGTCTTCACGGTGGCGGTGATGTCGACACCATGATCGGCCACCGACAGCTCCACCGCCACCCCGGAGACCATCAGCGGATGGCACAACGGGACCAACTCCGGCGTACGCTTCGCGCCCTGGATCCCCGCGATCCTGGCCACCGCCAGCGCATCGCCCTTGGGCACCTCGCCGGAGCGCAGCAGCCCGATGCACTCGGGGCTGAGCCGGACCGTCCCGGCGGCGGTGGCGGTGCGCGCGGTGACGGCCTTGGCGGACACATCGACCATGTGGGCGTGCCCGGCCTCGTCGAGGTGGGTCAGCCGCGCCGGCTCACTCATCCAGCATCCAGGCGTGAACGGTCTCCCCGGCCGCGATGACCTCGACATCGTCGCCGACCAGCAGCAGGGCGTTGGCCCGCTGCAGGCCCCCGAGCAGGTGCGAGGAGTGGTCGCCGACGTGCTCGACGACGCGGCGGCCGCCCGGATCGGTGCGGATCCCGGCCCGCACAAAGCGCGCCCGGCCGGGTTTGGAGCGGATGATCGTGGCTGTCACCGCGGTGACGGTGGGCCGCAGCAGCGGTGTCACGCCCATCAGCTTGCGGATCGCGGGCCGCACGAACACCTCGAACGACACGAACGAGCTGACGGGGTTGCCCGGCAGCATGAGGATGGGCGTCGCATCCTCGCCGATCAGGCCGAAGCCCTGGGGTTTCCCGGGCTGCATCCCGATCTGGGCGAAGTCGACCAGGCCGAGGCCGGGGGCGACCTCCTTCACCACATCCCAGTCCCCCTCGGAGATCCCGCCGGAGGTGACGATGAGATCGGCGCGCAGCAACTGGTCGGTGATTGTCTGGGTGAGCTTCTCCGGATCGTCGCCCACCGCGCCGACCCGGAAGACCTGGGCGCCGGCGGCCCGGGCCTGGGCTGCGAGCATGAAGGAGTTGGAGTCATAGAGCTGGCCCAGATCGGTGAGCGCTCGACCGGGCTCGACGAGCTCGGAGCCGGTCGACAGGACGACCACCCGGGGGCGGGGGCGGACGAGGACCTTGTCGATGCCGATGCCGGCGAGCAGCCCGACGGTCCGGGCATCCACGATGTCACCGGGGCTCAGCAGGTGCTCGCCCTCGGCGATGTCGGAGCCCTTGCGGCGGATGTTCTTGTCCACATCGACCTGGGCGAAGATGTTCACGTCCTCGGCACCGCGGTCGGTCAGCTCATATTCCACGACCGTGTCCGCGCCCTCGGGCACCGGTGCCCCGGTCATGATCTTCATCGCGGTGCCGGGCGCGAGGACCCGGTCGGCGACGGTGCCGGCGGCGATCTCCCCCACGACGGCGAGCGTGGCCGGGGCGTTCTCGGAGGCGTTCCACGTATCGGCGGCCTGAACCGCATAACCGTCCATCGCGGAGTTGTCGAAGCCCGGCAGCGACACATCCGACTCGATCTCCTCGCACAGGCTCAGCCCCAGCGAATCGAGCAGCTGCATGCCGAACGGCGGCAGGGGCTCGATCTGGTCGAGGATCCAGTCCCGCTGCGCCGCCCAGGGCCGCAACCCGTGGTCGTTCGGCTCCGGTGGCGTGGGCAACGTCGGCGGCGGAGACGTCTCCTCGATCGGTTCCGGCTCGACGTTCTTCTTCCGACCGAACAATCGCATGGCGTCTACCCTAGGCGAATGGACATGCTGAGCGAGGCGGACCACGCCGCCCTCCGTGCGGCCAAGCAGACCCTGCGGACCGCGGTGCGCACGCGTCGCGCCGCCCGATCGGCCGAGCACACCGCCAGCGCTGACCATGACCGGTTCGAGCAGGTGCGCGCGCTGTTCGGGGAGATCGACGAGACCCTGGTGGTCGCGGCCTATCTCTCGATCCCACCCGAGCCGGGCACGCTCGAGCTGGTCTCCTGGTTGCACGCGGGCGGCGCGACCGTGCTGCTGCCGGTGCTCGGCACGCGACCGGACGGCACTGTCCGCCGCGAGCCGGACTGGGCGGCGTACGCCGGACCGGAGGCCCTGCGCACCGGCCTCTGGGGGATTCCCGAGCCGACCACAGAGTCGCTCGGCATCGAGGCGCTCGCCGGCGCCGGCATCATCGTCTGCTCCGGACTCGCCGGGACCGCCGACGGCAAGCGCCTGGGGATGGGCGGTGGGTGGTTCGACCGGGCCCTCGCCCACGCCGATCCCGAGGCTGTCCTGATCCTGCTGCTCAACGACGACGAACTGCTGCCTGACCTGCCGACCGAACCCTGGGACCGGCGCGTCGACGTGATCGCGACGCCGACGCGGCTGCTGAACACCGCTGGCTGACCGGCCGGCTATCTGCCCGGCAGCAACTCGAGCCGGTCGACGGCGGCATCCTCCACGCGAGGCCGGGTGAACACCCAGGGCTGCAGCTCGTTGCGGGCCATGAGCGGCAGCTGATCGGCATAATTCGGATGGAACGGGTGCCCGGACTGGCCCGACAGGTTCACCCAGATCGAGCGGTCGAGATCGGCCAGGTCGACGACCATCTTCAGCACCGGGCCGTGGGTCACCTCGAAGCCCCAGTCGCGATCGCGGACCGACCAGGCCGCCACGACCTCCGAGCCACCCCCGACCGGCTCGTCACCGCGGTTGAACAGCGCCTCGACCACCTCGATCCCCGACGAGCCGAGGGTCTGGTGGCGCAGGCGCAGGCGATGGCTGTGCCCCCAGGTCCAGTGGACCGGGTCACGGCTGCGCAGCACCGTCGCATCGCGCCGGGCGTGAGTCAGGGCCCGGTCGATGATGTCGTCCCGGTCCTCCACCACGGTGGTCGTCTTGTCGTCCCACCATTCGTTGTTGGGTTCGCGGAGGAGCTCGGCGACGACGCCATACCAGCGCCCGCTCGTCGCCGTGCGCAGCTCCTCGGGGATCTCGTCGTCGAACGTGAGCTGCACGATGTGCTTCATCACCAGGTTGAAATAGAACGCGCCGGCGGATTCCGGATCCGAGTTCATGTCCCAGTCGGCGAGCACCTGCTGGCCGTCGCGGACCCAGGCCTCGCTGGGGGTGACCTCCAGCAGGCTCGGCACGATCAGCTCCGCATAGCGCACGGTCGTGTCGTCGAAGATCTCCGCGGCGGTCTGCGGGGTGAGCGGCTCCGCCCGCGCGTTGAGGTTGTCGAGGATCTGCTGGCTGCGCCAGCCCTGGGAGTACGCCGAGCCGAGCGGGTGGGGATAGCTGGCGATCACCTGCTGATTGGCGGCCACCACGAACCCCTCGGGCGGGTTGTAGGCGAACGGCAGCTCGTCGAACTCGATCATGCGATCCCAGCCGTACGCCGGGTCCCAGCCGGGCACCGGCAGCGTGCCGTCGCCCTGGCGGCGGATCGGGATGTCGCCGGGCAACTGATAGCCGATGTTGCCGGAGGTATCGGCATAGATCAGGTTCTGCGAGGGCGCGGCCAGCAGGCGCGCGGCGGCGCGGAACTCCTCGAAGTTGGTTGCCCGGTTGAGCTCGAAGATGGCCTCGACCGACCGCGAGGGCAGCAGGGCGGCCCATTTCAGCGCCACAGCGGTCTCAACGCCCGGCGTGCTGTTGAGCCAGGCCACCTGATCGCGGGCCGCCGCGTCGACATCGGACAGCAGTGGGCCGTTGGATGTCTCCCGGATCGTGATCGTGCGATCCTCGCCGTCGGCGACGCGCAGCGTCTCGGTGCGCTCCATCAGCGGTGTCCACTCGTCCCCCCGCCGGACGTTGTCGCCGCGGATCTGTTCGATCACGAGGTCCTGGGTGTCCACATAGGGGGTGGTGAGGCCCCACGCGATGTGGGCGTTGTGGCCGATGATGACACCGGGCATCCCGGCGAAGCTGAAGCCGCTGACGTCGAACGGGCACTCCGCGGTGACCGTGCGGCAGTGCAGGCCGGCCTGCGTGAACGCGCCCGGGATGCCGACCGCGAGGTGCGGGTCGTTGGCGAGGATCGGCTGTCCACTCGCGGTGCGCTCCCCCGAGACGACCCACGAGTTCGAGCCGACCGTCCCCGCAGTGCCCGTGGCCAGCCAGTCCGCCGCCGCCTCCTGGCCCCGCGCGACCGAACGCAACGCCGCGACCGCCTCGGGCGTACTCACCGAGGGAACCCACTCCGGCGCCGCCCGGGACTGGCCGGCCACCGCCGGATCGAACGCCCCGTCCGCGACCTGGCCACCGCTCACGATCGGACGAAACACCTCCGGATCGAAGTGCGGCTGGATCGAGCGGGCCCGCTGCTCACCGATCGTGGCCGTCAGCGCGGCGAGCTCGATCTCGTTGCTGAGGTTCGATCCCGTGTCCCACGCCATGATCTTGAGCCAGGCGATCGAGTCGACCGCGGTCCACGGCTCCGGCACATAGGACAATCCCTGCAGCCCCAGCACCGCATATTCCAGCGAAAGGTCGTTGGCCGAACGGGTGTCGATATAGGCGTTGACCCCATCGGCGTACGCCTCCAGATAGCGCCGGTGACGAGCGCTGAGAAGTTCGAGTTCCTGCTCGGCCACGCGCCTCATCCCGAGCGTGCGCAGATAGGTGTCGGTGGCGACCTGGGACTCGCCGAACAGCTCCGACAGCCGCCCGCCGGTGATATGGCGGCGCACGTCCATCTCGAAGAACCGGTCCTGGGCGTGGACGAAGCCCTGGGCTGCGAACAGGTCCTCCGGGGTGTCGGCATAGATCTGGGGAATACCCCGGGCGTCCCGCAGCACCTCCACGGCGCGGTTGAGCGGTCCGACCTGGATCACGCCCGCGGTCTGGGGGAAGGCAGCGCGCGCGGTCACCACGGCGAAGCTCGCCAACCCGGCGAGCACCAGGATCAGCGTGATCGCGGTGACCAGCGTCCAACGCGGCAGCGCCTTCATCGTCCCCCTTCCGACAGCACGTTGACGACGTTACCGTTTAGCAGTCGCTATGCTTGAGTGCCAGCGCGCGGTTGTGGTGCGCGGAGCCGGCCCGAAGAGAGTATGCATGCCCACCTATCAGTACCGCTGCAAGGATTGTGACAGCGAGCTCGAGGTTGTCCAGAAGTTCACCGACGACGCGCTGACCGAGTGTCCGACGTGCGAGGGCGGACAGCTGCGCAAGGTGTTCAACGCCGTGGGCGTGGTGTTCAAGGGCTCAGGGTTCTATCGCACCGACTCGCGGACGAAGGACAAGTCGGGCACCGCCGGGAGTGGATCGTCCAGCGGGTCGGACGGCAAGGCGGCCTCGGACTCCGCCAGCGGCGCGAGCACGTCGGGCACCAGTTCCAGCGGTGACGGCGGCAGCGCTGGCGGATCGAATACCGGCGGATCGAGGACCG
>JAUNRO010000133.1:0-964 GCA_030544185.1 Propionibacteriaceae bacterium
CTATCTCTATACGCAGTTCGAGCCCGCCGATGCCCGCCGGGTGTTCGCCTGCTTCGAGCAGCCCGACCTGAAGGCCCGGTTCGCGATCTCGGTGATCGCACCCAAGCACTGGCTCGTGGCCAGCAATTCCGAAGGCGTACACCCGGTCGCGCTGGACGCCCAGAACGCGCGCTGGGACTTCCGGCCCACCCGGCCGCTGCCGACCTATCTGACCGCGATCGTCGCGGGCGACTATCACCAGGTCGAGACCGAGGTGATCAGCCGCCACCGGGGCACCCTGCCGGCGTCGGTGATCTGCCGGGCCTCGCTCGCCGAGCATCTCGACACCGACCGGATCATGGCGGTCACCCAGGCCGGCTTCGAGGTGTTCGAGGACTACTTCGACACGGCGTTCCCGTTCGACTGCTACGACCAGGCGTTCGTGCCGGAATACAACGCCGGGGCGATGGAGAACGCGGGCCTGGTCACGTTCCGCGACGACCTCATCTTCCGCTCCCGCGCGACCCAGGCCGAGTTCGACAACCGGGACAACACGATCCTGCACGAACTGGCGCACATGTGGTTCGGCAACCTGGTGACGATGCGCTGGTGGGACGACCTGTGGCTCAAGGAGTCGTTCGCCGAGTGGGCCTCCCACTTCGCGCAGTCGAAGATCAACGACGATCCCCGGCACGCCTGGGCATTGTTCAACAACGCCCGCAAGACGTGGGCCTATCGCGCCGACCAGTTGCCGTCGACCCACCCGATCGCTGCGGACATGGTCGATCTGGAGGCGGTCGAGCTCAATTTCGACGGGATCACCTATGCCAAGGGCGCCTCGGCGCTGCGGCAACTGGTGGCCTTCGTCGGCGAGGATCCGTTCCTGAAGGCGGCGCGGACCTATTTCGACCGCCATGCCTGGGGCAACACCACGCTGCAGGACCTGTTGGACGCGCTGGAGGAGAGCTCCGGGCGGGACCTGGCG
>JAUNRO010000133.1:974-8236 GCA_030544185.1 Propionibacteriaceae bacterium
TCAACACGCTGCATCCCGAACTGGAACTCGACTCCCGGGACCGGATCGAGTCGTGCGCGATCCGCCAGAGCGCGGCGGACGCCCCCCCAACCCGGCGCGACCACCGGATCGCCGGCGGGATCTTCCAGATCGACGGCGAGCGGCTCCAGCGGCGGATGCGCGTCGAGACCGATATCACCGGGGAGCGGACGATGATCCCCGAGCTGGCCGGGCAGCCACGCCCGGATCTGGTCCTGCTCAACGAGGGCGACCTCACCTTCGCCAAGATCCGGCTGGACGAGGACTCGCGCACCACGATGGTCGAGCACATCGACCGGATCGATGACGAGCTCACCCGCAGCCTGCTGTGGGGCGCCGCGTGGGACCTGTGCCGCGACGGCGAGCTGCCGGTGGTCGACTATGTGTCGATGGTGCTGCGGGGGATCGCGGCGGAGACCGATCAGACCGCGGTCAGTCGCGCACTCGGCCAGGCCCAGACCGCGACGACGCTGTTCCTCGCGCCCCGGCACCGGGGGCCCTACCAGGCGAAGCTGATCGCCGGGCTGGCCGGGCTGCTCCGGGACGCCGAGCCGGGCTCGGACCATCAACTGGCGTTCGCGCGGGCCCTCGCCAGCGCGATCCACACCCCCGCCGGCGCTGCGCTGCTGCAGGGCTGGCTCGACGACCAGGAGGTGCCACAGGGGCTGCAGATCGACCAGGATCTGCGCTGGCACATGATCATCCAGCTCGCCCGGGTGGGCGCCATCGACGACGGCGGGATCTCCAGCGAGCTCGAGCGCGACAACACGCTCACCGGGGCCGAACAGGCGGCGGGTGCCAGGGCCGCCCAGCCCACCGCCGCGGCGAAGGCCCGGGCCTGGCACCGGGCGACGGCCGACCCCACCATCCCCAACGAGACCCACCGCCAGATCTGCCTGCAGTTCGCCCATCCGGGCCAGGAGGAGCAGCTGCAGCTGTTCGCCAGCCCCTATTTCGAGCTCGCGGAGCGCATCTCGGCCAAGGCGGGCGTCTGGGCTCACCACGGCGTGCACCTCGCGCAGTCCGCGCTCCGGTATCTGTTCCCCACCGTGGTGGTCGATCAGGAATACATCCGGATCCTCGACGAGTGGCTCGTGGAGGCACCCCTGCAGGACTCGGTCCGCCGCATCATCGCCGAAGCCCGCGACGACGCCCAGCGCTCGCTGCGCGTGCGCCAGCGCAACCGGGGGCTGCGGCGATGACGGCCACCGTGGCCGAGGTGGTCGCGCTCGTCGAACGCCACTATCCCCCGCGCAGCGCCGAGAGCTGGGACAAGGTCGGGCTGGTCTGCGGTGCCGCGGAGTGGCCGGTGACCTCGGTGCTGTTCACCGTCGATATCACCCCCGAGGTCGTCGCGGAGGCGATCGACCGGGGCGCGGATCTGATCGTCGCCCATCACCCCCTGCTGCTGCGCGGGGTGCATGGCGTCGACGGCGCGCACCCGAAGGGACGGATGCTGCTCGACCTGATCGGCCACCGGATCGCCTGCTATGCCGCACACACCAACGCCGATATCGCGCCGGACGGTGTGTGTGTCGCCCTGGCCGAGACACTCGGGTTGACCGCGCTGGTCCAGCTCGATCCCCGGCCGCTGCAGCGGCTGGACCAGATCGTGTGCTTCGTGCCGACCGACCACACCGACGCCTTGGTCGCCGCGTTGTCGGCCGCCGGCGCGGGGGTGCTGGGTGATTACGACCAATGCCACTTCCGCGTCACGGGGACGGGCTCGTTCCGTCCGCTGCCGGGTGCGAACCCGACGCTCGGCGAAGTCGGTGCCGTCGAGCAGGTCCCCGAGGATCGCGTGGAGCTGGTGCTCCCCCGCGGCCGCCGTGCCGCTGTCGTTGCCGCGCTGCGGGCCGCCCATCCCTATGAGGAGCCGGCCTTTCACGTGCTGGAGATCGCCCCGACCGACACCCACCACGGGATCGGCCGGATCGGTGAACTCACCGCGCCGGTGAGCGCCGCGGAGTTCGCCCAGCGGGTCGCGGATGCGCTCCCGGCCACTGTCTCGGGCGTACGCCTGGCCGGGCCGGCCGACCGAGAGATCCGGCGGGTTGCCGTCCTGGCCGGGGCCGGGGACTCGCATCTGGACACGGCCCGCGCGGCCGGGGTCGATGCCTATGTGACCTCGGACCTGCGCCACCATCCCGCCACCGAGGCGCGGGCCTGGGCGGATGCGCCCGTGCTGATCGATGTCGCCCACTGGGCGGCCGAATGGCCCTGGCTGCCGATCCTGTCGGATCTGGTCGGCGCACAATGGCCGGAACTCACCCGGCAGGTGTCAAAGATCAGGACCGACGCGTGGGGGGCACGGTTCGATCCGGTCAGTCCTCGTCGGTCGTGACGTGCAGCGTCTCGGGCGCGCGTGCCTCGCGGCCCAGTTGCATGATGCCGGCGCTCAGCCCGCCCACAAGGTCACCCGCGGCGAAGCTGGACCGCATGCCGACGGCGGCGAGACTGCACTCACCATCGGGCAGGACCCGGCGGGCCAGGTGACCGGTCACGATCTCCAGGACGCGGGCCTCGGGATCGCACATGACGAGCACGGCACGCTCCGGATCCTCCAGGGAGGCATGCAGGCCCTCGGCGAACGCACGCGGATCACCGTCGCCGGCACCCACATAGACGGAGAAACCGAGACCGGAGTCCTGCTCGGCCATGCGGACCGCGCGCTTGAGGTCCTCGGTCTGGTTCGGGGTCAGATCACCAGCGGACACTTGCGCCTCCCGTCGTCGTTTCCTGTGCCTGGCCGCCCTCGGTCAGCGCGCGGCGCGCGGTCGAGGTGGCCACTTGCTTGTCGGTGCTGGTCTGTCCGAGCCACAGCGGCTCGGACACCCGGACATCGCTGCCCCGGCCCCGGCGGATCAGGGTCCCGGAGAAGGCCAGCAGCCCGACGATCGCCATGATCGCGAAGGGAATCCCGACCAGGACCAGCAGTTCCTGGACAACCGTGGGGGCCTCGGCCGACGCGGGCCAGCCGGGGAACTGGCCCCCTGTCAATGGGACTAGCATGCTGGAGAGATCGCTCATGGGGCCTACCGTAGTCCAGATGACACCGCTCGGCACGCCGGTGGTGACCGGTCGGTCGCGCCCCGCCGCCGAGGAGACCTGATGACCGACGACACCGTCCCACCGAGCCCGGAGTCCACTCCCCCGGCCGATCCACCCGCGCACTCCGTGCTGGACGCCGGTGAGATCGGCCGGGCGATCACCCGCATGGCCCACGAGATCCTGGAGACGAATCACGGATCGGACAAGCTGCTGCTGTTGGGCATCCCGACCCGAGGCGTACCCCTCGCGAAGCGTCTCGCCGCCGCCATCGACCGCGCCGCGGACCAGCCCGAGGGCACGACGCCGGTCGGCCAGCTGGACATCACGATGTATCGCGACGACCTGCGCCAGCACCCCACCCGCTCGGTCGGTCGGACACACCTGCCGCTGTCGCTCGACGGGGCGACCGTCGTCCTCGTCGACGATGTCCTCTATTCCGGGCGCTCGGTCTCGGCGGCGCTGGACGCGCTGAAGGACATCGGGCGGCCGCTGGTGGTCCGGCTGGCGGTGCTGGTGGACCGCGGGCACCGCGAGTTGCCGATCCGGGCTGATCACGTGGGCAAGAACCTGCCGACCTCGTCCTCGGAGCGCGTCCGGGTGCGACTGGAGGAGCACGACGGGTCGACCGAGGTGACGATCAGCCGGCCGACCGAAGGAGCGACCCGATGAAGCACCTGCTGTCCGCAGCCGACCTGGCCCGCGCCGAGATCGACTCGATCCTGGATCTGGCCGAGGAAATGTCGGAGGTCCAGCGCCGGCCCATCAAGAAGCTGCCCACCCTGCGCGGGCGTACGGTCGTGAATCTGTTCTTCGAGGACTCGACGCGCACACGGTCGTCGTTCGAGATCGCCGGGAAGTGGCTGTCAGCCGATGTGATCAACGTTTCCGGAAAGGGCTCCTCGGTCTCCAAGGGTGAGTCGCTGCGCGACACCGTCCAGGTGATCGACGCGATGGGCGTGGACGGGATGGTCATCCGCCACTCCGCCTCCGGCGCCCCGGCGCAGGCCGCCGGCTGGATCCGGGGCTCGGTGGTCAACGCGGGTGACGGCACCCACGAGCACCCGACCCAGGCGCTGCTGGATGCGTTGTCGATGCGCCGGCACTTCCGGGCGCTGCCGGGCGGTTTCGACGATGACTGGTCGACCAGGACCATCGCGATCACCGGCGACCTGACGCACTCCCGGGTCGTGCGCAGCAATGTGCTGCTGCTGCGCACACTGGGGGCGAAGGTGGTGCTGGTGGCCCCGCCGACGCTGCTGCCGTCGGGAGTGGACACGTGGCCGGCCGAGGTGTCCACCGATCTGGACGCGGTGCTGAGCGAGGTCGATGCCGCCATGATGCTGCGGGTCCAGCGCGAGCGAATGGCGGGCGGCTATTTCCCGACGCCGCGGGAATACACGATCGGTTATGGCCTGACCAACGACCGGCTGGGGCTGTTGCGGCCCGAGGCGGCGATCCTGCATCCCGGCCCGGTCAACCGGGGGCTGGAGATGGCGGCCGATGTGGCCGATTCCGCGGCCTCGCGGATTCTCGACCAGGTGGCCGCCGGCGTGGCGGTGCGGATGAGTGTGCTCTATCACGTCTTGGGTGGGGCCGATGAGATGGGAGTGACTTCATGACGGACCTGTTGATCACGGGCGCGCGCCTGATCGGTGGCGAGCCCGGGGACCTGCTGGTCCGTGACGGGGTCTTCGCCGATCCGGCCTCGGCGGGCTCGGAGGTGGAGCGGATCGGTGCGGACGGCTTGATCGCGCTGCCGGGTCTGGTCGATTCCCACTGTCACCTCCGCGAGCCGGGCCGGGAGGATGCGGAAACGATCGAATCGGGTACGCGGGCGGCGGCGCGGCGCAGCTATACCGCCGACCTCGCCAGGGCGAACGTCAACCCAGTCACCGACACCGCGGAGGCGGTGCGGAACATGACCGAGATCGCGGCGGAAACCGCGTCCGCGCTCGTCGCACCCGTCGGGGCCGTCACCAAGGGGCTGCACGGTGAGGAGCTCGCGGAGCTCGGGCTGATGGCCCGGGCCGGGGTGCGGATGGTCTCCGACGACGGCCGGTGCGTGCACGACTCGCAGGTGATGCGGCGGGCGCTGGAATATGTCCGGGCGTTCGACGGCGTGATCGCGCAGCATGCACAGGATCCGCGGCTGGCCGGGCCCGGGGCGTGCTGCCACGAGGGAGAGATCTCGGGGCGGCTCGGGCTGGGCGGCTGGCCAGCGGTCGCGGAGTCGGTGATCGTCGCGCGCGATGTGCAGCTGGCGGAGCTGACGGGCTCGCGCTATCACGTGTGCCATGTGTCCACCGCGGAGTCGGTGGAGGTGATTCGCTGGGCGAAGGCGCGGGGGATCAAGGTGACCGCGGAGGTGACCCCGCACCATCTGCTGCTCACGACCTCGGCGGTCGAGGGCTATGACCCGACGTTCAAGGTCAATCCCCCGCTGCGGCCCGATGAGCATGTCGAGGCGCTGCGGGAGGCGCTGGCCGACGGGACCATCGACTGCGTCGGGACCGATCACGCGCCCCATGCCTCGCACGACAAGGACCACGCCTTCGCGGACGCGGCGTTCGGGATGACCGGGCTGGAGGCGTCCCTGGCGGTCGTGATGGACACGATGGTCGCCACGGGCAGGCTCGACTGGGCCGGGGTCGCCGAGCGGATGGCGTACGCCCCGGCGCGCATCGCCGGGCTCACCGGTCAGGGGCAGGGTCTCGAGGTGGGTCAGCCGGCCAACCTGGTGCTCGTCGATCCCGAGCGGCGGGCGGTCGTGGACCGAGCTCGGACCGCATCGAAGTCGCGGAACAACCCCTATCACGGGCGCGACCTGCCCGATCCCGTCCGGCTGACGCTGTGGGCCGGGAAAGCGACGTACCGGGATCTGTAACCATCAGGTGAGATCACCGTGTCCCCATTTGAGGGGACAACTGCGTTTTCGAAGGCAAACTCTACCTAGCCTGTCGGCATGCGCTGGTGGCAGACCCTCGGGATCGTTTGTGTTGGCATCGTCGTTCTGGCGTTGGCGTTTCCGGTGGTCGCCATCGGGCTCGCCAAGAACATGGCTGCTGGCTCGCTGGCAGGGAGCGCTCAGACAATCACGGAGGCCACGTGGAGCGGCCAGCGAACCGCTGACCTGGGCGTACGAAAATTCCCGTTGCTCAGCGAAGCCGTGGAACAGGCGGTCTCGCCCGACGGGGTCACTGTGGATCCCGCGGCGGTCGACGCCCAGGGTCGGGCCACGGCCGACAAGTTGGGCTTGGACTGGAACACGCTCCTCACCTATCCCCCCAGCCCTCCCTCCGATGCCCCCAGCCATTTCGATCGCCCGCTCACCTACCCGGAGATCGATCGGTTCATCACCGCACAGAACGCGGGCGACCTCGTGCGGACGCAACCGGACGAGGCCATCGATCTGGCCAGCCTCCTCGTGCTCGCCGACGCGGAGTATGCGGGAGGGCTGGCTCAGGCCCTGCTGCAGTTCGACAAGGGCTCACGCTCGTGCGAGCGGATGCTGAACCGGGCCTACGTGGTCCATCTCGGCCGAGTCGCTCCCCTGCCGCGCCGTACCGAGGCGTACCTCGCCGACGTCCGTGCAGCGTGCGGTGAGGACAACGCCACGGCGCAATGGCTCCTCGCGAGTTTCGAGCGGGCCGAAGTCCCACAGCTCGCCGACTGCGCGGCGCCCGCGTTTCCGTTGCCCGAGCCCCCCGACGAGGCGTTGGCAGCGGCCCGGAACTTGCGCGAGAGGTTTCCCGACCTCGCCGCCGGATATGTCGCCGAGGCCGATGTCCTCATGCTTCAGGCATCCGAGGAAGCCCGCTTCAACCTGAAGCCCTTCACGGCACGGACGCGCTGGTCGCAGGCGGCCGCACTGCTGGCCGAGGCCAAGGCTCGCAGCGATGACCCGGAGATCGTTCTGGCACAGGCCCGGGCGCTCGCGGGCATGGGTCAGACGGCGCACGCGGCCCGACTGATCGCTGCGCTGACACCGCAGGACATGGCCCACGGGGGCGCCGCACTCCTCGCCTCGTGGGTCCTGGCCCAGGACGGCCAGTTCGACCAGGCCCTCGCGTATCGAACCGAGGCGCCCCGCCCAGCCCGCACGCTGGTCCCGGAAGTCCAGGCTTATGAGCGGATCATGAGCGATCTGCCCGCGATCGGCTGGCTCCGGAGCATGGCGTCCTCCCTGCAGGACG
>JAUNRO010000134.1:0-1932 GCA_030544185.1 Propionibacteriaceae bacterium
TGTGCGGCACGGGTGGGAGATCGAGTCCCTTGCCAGCACCGCCACAAAGGCTCGCGGAGTCGACGTGCTCGCTCACAAGGCAGGCCGCTCCCTCGGGGCCGTGGTCAAGGGCTACCCCTCCAGCGGATACGAAGACCCAGCGCGGGCAGGCGAGGCCAAGCGCAGCAGCCCCAGTGGGCAGGCTCGCAACTGGTACGCCAAGGGAGTGCTCGCCGCGCTCATGCTGCGCGAGACTCAGGCAAAGCGAGAGTCACTACTGGTGCTGCCCGACGAACGTCGCTATCGCGATCTCTTCACGGCCACCAGAACCAGCCTGCACGCTGCGGGGGTCCATGTCGTGCTGCTCCGCGAAGACGGGCGCTTCGACTGCGATGGCTGGCAACCCTAGCGCTTTCGTGGAGATGGACACCGTGCGCCGTGAACGCCGCCCCCAGATCCCGCGCCTGCTGCCCCACCATAAACTCTCCAGCAGCCCGGCCAGGTTGCGGGGCCTGGGACAGGTCGACGGAGCTGCTTAGGATGATGCCGCCGTCCCTAAGATGTGGTCGGCCCAGGCCCTTTCGGCCTCGATCAGACTCAATGCATCGACCTGAGAGCGAGGCAAGCGGACCACATAGAGGAGTGCTTCCGTCAACCATTTCGGAGTAGCTTCGGGCTCGCTGGGTTCTGGCGTTGCGGCCAGACCTCGTGCCTGTTTGGCGAAAAGCTCAAGCACATCCGACAGCGCCTTGGTCCTCGGTGTGGAGCCGGCCTTGGCAATACGCAGCTCAATCTCCGCATAGACCTCGCTGTCCTTGCGGTAGCCGACCGCCCACACCTCGGCTATCTCGATGACATAGTCGCCGACTTCGTCCTGCTCGATGCGCCACACCACCCGCCAATCGCGGTCACCGACTGTGAGCTTGCGGTAGCCGATCAGGCCGCCCAAGAGAGGCTCGCCAGCGTTGGGGTCGCGCTCGAGCTGAATCATCTTCTTCAGCGCCCATCGGACGATCTGTGGATCCACTTTGAATAGATCTTGCAGATCTCCCACCGCGTCGGCGGTCAACCGGACTATGCACCCCGGAACGTCCGGGTGCTTGCACTGATCACCCATCTGTCAGTGGTAGGCGGAAGCTCGATAGCGCCACAGAACTCACTCCCGCCCGGCCGCGAGATCCGCGTCCAGCTCGGCCTCGAGCTCAGCGCGATCGAAACCGAAAGCAGCGATGGCGTCGTTCAGATCCGTGCGGTGTCCGACATCGGTCAGCTCACGCGCCAAGACGAGCGCCGCCGCGGTCAGATCAGCCCGAACGCGATTGAGCTCGGCCAAGTGTTCCACCGAGATAACTGCGGCAACCGGGCGCCCGTGGCGCTCGACGATGATGCGCTCACCACGTTCGGCATCCTTGACCAGACCCGCGACGCCGCGGCCAGTCGCCGCGGTAACCGAAAGTGTGAGCTCGGAATGCGTATCAGCGAATACGGTCATGACATGAACTGTATAGAAATCTCTACAGAATTACTAGATCGCCGGCGGTGCGAGCTGCGCGCTGGCGGCAAGACCGCAAATCCAGATCACTAAGCCTTGATCTGAGAATCGCGATCAAGGTAGCCTGATCTGAAAATCCTGATCTGAGACTGCCATGGACAACTGGTCCCGCATCTTCTCCCCTGCCGATCTCGGCCTGGCGATCCAGGCTGCCCGCACGGGCAAGGGCTGGTCCCAACGCGATCTCGCCCAGCGCACCGGCATCGCCCAGAGCGCGATCAGCGATCTCGAATCAGGCAAGCACACACTCTATGCCGAGCGCCTGTTCACCCTCCTGAACGCGTGCGAGATCGGTCTGAAGGCCGAGTGGAAGGAGGACGATGAGCCTGGTCGTTGAGCTCTACGGCGTCAGACTCGGCCACCTCGACGGCACGGATCCGCGGACGTTCGACTTCATCGCC
>JAUNRO010000134.1:2032-8214 GCA_030544185.1 Propionibacteriaceae bacterium
CGTCAGACTCGGCCACCTCGACGGCACGGATCCGCGGACGTTCGACTTCATCGCCAGTGACGAGGCCATCGCGCAATTCTGCAGATCTGGGATCCAGCGGATCCGCGGGAGCCACCGACACCGACAGCGACCCCGGTCGACGATGGCGCCATCCGCGACATGCTCATCGAGCGACAGCAATACCCCCTGGGCAACGTCGGCGCGCTCGGCCGAACGTCGCTGGCGGGCATACAACCCAAGATCGTTCTCGCGCGCACCGACGGCTGGTGCCGCGTCGAGGGCGGCTTTCCGTCGACCCACATCGTGAAGCCCCAGCTGGAGCGGTTCCCGACGGTGATCTTCGACGAGGAGTACGGTGCGCGAATCCTGCGGCGCCTGGGCCTGATGGACTATTCGGTCGAGATCATCGAGTTCGCCGGACTCCCCTCGCTCGTGGTCGAGCGCTTCGACCGCGACGACCAGATCGCCGGAGGTCGGCTGCACCAGGAGGACTTCAGTCAGGCGCTCGGTGCGAGCGGTGTGCAGAAATATCAGGGCCACGGCTGCAAGGAGACATCGCCGGCCACATCGAACGGCTGCGCCACGAGTGCTAGCATGACTGAAGGAGGTGCTATCAATGGCTGCGATAGCTGTGCGAGGACTGGACGATGAAGTCCACCGTGCTCTGATCCGCCGTGCCAGGGCGCACGGGCGCTCGATGGAGGCCGAGGTGCGGCAGATTCTCACCGACACCGTGCGTGCTGATCTGGTGACTCCGAACGTGCTCGTTGAGTTCTTTCTCGCCTCGCGCGAGGAACCGGTGGAACTCCCCATTCCCGAGCGCACCTACGAAGCGCCGCGAGTCGAGTTCTGATGCGCCTGGCGCTCGACACGAATGTGATCTCCGAGCTCGCGAAACCGGAATGCCACCCCAACGTTCAGGCTTGGATAGTGGACTTGGACTCACTGGATCTGTTTCTGCCGGCGCCGTGCTGGGCCGAACTCAAGCGCGGCCTGTTCCTACTCCCCCACGGCCGGCGTCGTGATGCGTTGACCACGCGCCTCGATGCGTTGGTGGGCGGTCTGGGCGGAGTCCTGCCGTTCGCCAAGCGCGAGGCTGAGGTGTACGCCGAGGTGACCAGCCAGGCTGGCCGCCCTCGTCCGACCATCGACGCGATGATCGCCGCCATCTGCCGCGCCAATGACCTCGCCTTGGCGACCCGCAACATCCGCGATTTCAGCGACTGCGGAATCCGGCTGGTCGATCCATGGATCGCGGGTTAGCTGGAGGGCCGATGGCGCCGCAGGACTCACTCGTGCTCGGCCGCGAGATCTGCGTCGAGTTCGGCCTCAAGCTCAGCGCGATCGAAACCGAAAGCAGAGCCTCCCGAGAGCCAGCGCGGCCGAACGCCGCGATCGCATCAGAATGCGTCGGGTGGCGCCTGCGCCTTCGCCCCCGGGACCAGTGGAACCCCAAGCGCTATGGGCTCACCCAGCCTCGCGATGGTCGCGCTGGCATCTAATCGACCTCGATGAGTTTCCCGCTCTTCGAGACCTCCGGGTCGGTGCACGACGACAGGTCGAAGCAACAGGGCCGACGCTTGCCGTCGCGGAGCTTGGAGATGCTGACTTCGACCCGGCGCTCGCGGGTCGTCGGGTTCTTGGTCGCCTGCACCCAGCGGACCCACTCCCATCGGGCCATCGGCGTGAGGCTGTCCCAGGTCTCCCCCAGCTCGGCAGCCGCCTCGAGCGCGGCACCGAGATCGTCAGGGATCGCCGGCTCGGGCCATACCTTCGTCGGCGTCAGCTCAGCGGTGATCGCGTCACCCTCCCCCAGCGAGAGCGCGTCGTCGACCGCGACCCAGTGCCCCTTGCGGCCATCCGGCTCCAGCACCGTGGCGAACGGCCGACCGTTCAGCTCGCCCTCCACCGCGACCTGACCCCGGGACGGCAAGGCGGCACTCGCGTCCTGCGGCAGCCGCACGATCAGTCGGTCGCCGATCCGCTGGACGGTCGCCTCGAATGAGATGGTCATGGGCTCACGCTAATGGAGGGGCCGCGACATGAACACCAGCTCATAGGCGCCTGCCGACTCCCGGCCGGTCTCGGTGAACCCCTCACGCTCATAGAGCCGAAGGTTCGCCGCGCTCCTCTCGCCGGTGAACAGCTCGACGCGGTCCACCGTCGACGGCAGGACCTCATCGACCGATCGCAGCAGCCTCGTGCCGAGTCCCCGCCCCTGCCAGTCCGGCGCCACGATCAGGCGGCCGAGCTCCGCGACGGGACCCCGCACCCGAACCCGTACCGAGCCCACGAGCCGCCCGTCCTGCCGGATCCCGAGAGGCACGACGTCCGGGTCAGCCAGTTCCGCGCGCAGCTCCGCCAGCGTCTGCACCAGCGGCGGCAGCGACACGTTCTCGTGCAGGATCGCCTCGGTGACGTACGCGGCGCGCTGGAGCGTGAGGATCTCGCCCGCGTCATCGACCGAGAGGCGATCGATCCGGTGCTCGCTCGCCATCCCTGCTCGTGCCATCGTTCTGCCTTTCCTGCGCGGTTCGCTGGGCGACCAGAATTGTCAGAGGTGCCTGCGAGGCTCCGATCATGACAAACACCCCCGAGCACGACCAGCGCCTGAAGTTCATCATCGACTACGCACCGCTGCCCGGCACGTCCGTGCGCACCGAGCGACTGTGGGGCCGATGGCTCGACCGTTCCGACGGTTTGGTCCTCGCCTCCAACAACGCTTTCGAAGTCCCGCTCGCCGTCGATGACGTCGTCCGAGTCGCGCGAAGGGGGGATGGCTGGCACGTCACGGAGATCGTCCGTCTCACCGAGTCGGTGGTCACCTGGACCGGCTTCGGTCCGCCGATCCCGGACAAGCAGGCGATCGCGACCTACGACGCGTGGAAAGCGAACGGCCACACCGTTCACACCGAGGGCAACGGCCGCCACCTCATGGTCAGCGTGTGGCGCGAGTTCGCCTCGGTCGAGGAAGTGCTCGGGGTCCTCAGGACCGACCTGGCCGCGCCCGGCTGGCATCTCTGGCACGTCTTCAGCCCCGAGGACCGCATGCTCGAGATCCAGTCCTGGCTGCGGTTCAGGCCGAAGAATACGGGGCGTGCGCGACCAGCGTCTCGGGATCGTGGCGGACCGGGAAGTTCATCGACGATGCGATGAAGCACACCGCACCGGCCTCCTCATGCAATGCCGGCATCAGCGCGACGTGGGCGGGATCGGTGATCGTCACCCGGGGCCGCAGGAGCACCTCGGTGAAGCGGCCGCCGATCCCCTCCTGCTCCATCATCCCGACCGGCGCATCCGCATAGGCGACCACCGTCACCCCGTGCATCACCGCCACGTGCAACAACGACAGCAGGTGGCACTCGCTGAGCGCGGCGAGCAGGAGGACCTCGGGATTCCATCGCGCGGGATCGCCCCGGAACGGCTTGTCCGCGGAGAGATCGAGGTCCGGCCGGCCCTCGCTGCAGGCGAGGACGTCCCGGGCGTACGCCCGGAAGCCCGACGTTCCCGTCCCCAGGTTGCCCGTCCAGCTCACCTCGAGGTCATAGCGGTGCATGGTCATGCCCCACCCTGCCTCCGCCCGCCCCCGGGACGTCAACCCCCGAGTGCGGACAGCCCGCGCGCGACCGTCAGGACTCCCCCGATCCCCGCCAGGAGGATCGCGACCCGAGCGGCCGTGGTCTTCGACACGCGCCGATCCAGCCACGACCCCAGGAGGATGCCCACGACCACCAGCACCACCAGCCCGGGCAAAATGAGTGCCAACTCCGTCGGCGTCCCCAAGGAGGCGCCACCGACCACCTTCGCGAGCACCGACGCGAGGCCGATCGCGAGGAACACCGGCTGCATCGTGGCCGCGAACCCGGCCTGGTCCCAGCGGGTCATCCGCGAATAGACCACCAGGGCCGGCGCCGCGATCCCCGCGACGGCGTTGAACAGCCCGCCGAAGAACCCGCCGGGGACGATCCCCACGCGCCGGGAGATGCCCGGCAGACGCTCCGCGTACACCGCGACCGCGAGGCCCAGCAGCACGGTCACGCCGACGACCAGCATGAGGACGCCGTCGGGCAGGACGTGCGTCAGCCACGCGCCCAGCGCCACCCCGGGGAGCGCGGTCGCAATGATCAGCGCCGCATGTCGCCACTCGACCAGGGTGCGCACCGACAGCATGATCAGCAGCGCCGTGATCGGGGTGGTGAGGTTGGTCAGCATCACCCCCAGCAGTGGGCCGAACAGCAGCGTGAGGACCGGGGCGAGCACGAGGCCGACCCCGGTCCCAGAGACGCGCTGCAGCACGGTCCCCACCAGGACCGCGACGGCGGCGATGACGATCTGCACCGGCTCCATGTCCTCATCATTGCCTCCGAGCGGCGGCAACGGGGTGCAGGTCAGCCAGCGACGCCCTCGTGCCGATCGGCGTTGGCGTGGATCGCGTCGCGGACGTACGCCGCGAGCCCGGGCCGGATCTTCTCGAAGTACGCGGCGTACCGCTCATCGTCAACATAGAGATCGGCGAGGTGCCGATGGAAGCCATGTGAGCAGTCGTAGTGGTGCTCGACGGCCCGGCGGTGCCGCTCGGCGACGGCCATCGCCCGCTCCCCCGCTGCGGGCGCCCCGCCTTCGAAGGCCGCGACGAAGTCGGCGTTGATCGCATCGCCCTCGGCTTTGATTGAGGCCCAGTCGGCCCTCGTCCACGTCGCTGTTCGCTCCTGCGACTGCTGCCAAGCCTCGGTGTCGCCCCAGCGCTGCTCGGCCTCTGCGGCGTACGTCTCGTCGAAGGCGTCACCGAACAGGTCCTTGAGATCCTGCGGCGTCGCGGGTGTGTTGGTCATTTCGTTCTCCAATGCTCGATCGATCGCCGAGACGAGATCCTCCATCTCGCTCAGCCGGGCCATGACCGCCGCACGCTGGCGGTGCAGATGCTCGACGATCGAACCGTCGCCGTCGACCAGGGCCGCGACCTCCGCCAAGGGGAAGCCGAGACGCCGATAGACGATGATCGTGCCGAGCCGCTCCAGATCACCTCGGGTGTAGAGCCGGTAGCCGGCCGCGGTGCGGGCGCTCGGCACGAGCAACCCGAGGGTGTCGTAGTGGTGCAGTGTGCGCACCGTTACGCCGTATTCCTCGGCCACGGCACCGACCGTGAACGCTCCCGATTCCACCCCGGTCATCTTGCCTGTGTGTGCGGTCATGCCTCCAGCGTGGTGGCTCACGCGGCGTGAGGGTCAAGCGGCAACACGGTGTCGATCAGCAGCCGGGCGAGTTCGGCGTGGCCGTCCTCGGTGAGGTGGTGGGGATCGAGATACCAGGAGGCGGGCACGTCGAGGCAGCCCCAGTGGCGCTCGTGGTCGACGAGGGTGGCGCCGATCTCCTGCGCCAGATTTCGGACGGATTCGTTGTACGCCGGCAGCGCCTCGTGCGCGCCGCCCGGCCCCACCGGATAGGTGGTCTGCAGCACCAGGACCGACCCGAGCTCGCGGACCCGGGCGACGAACTCGGCCATGCCATCGGCGAACCGGTCGAGGCCCGCGATCCCCCACCCCGCATCGTTCATGCCGAACAGCACCGTGACCACGTCGGGCACCGGCCGGATCGACCAGCCATAGGGGTCGCGCAGGGCTTGGCCGACAGTTGCTCCGGGTACGCCCGTGTTGGCGAACTTGTCCTGTGCCCGGACAGGCCCAGCGTGGTGCTTGACGTGCTGGGTGAAGCGCCCGGCGTACGAATCCCGATAGTCCCCCAGCCCCCAGCCGCTGGTGATCGAATCACCGGCGAACAGCCAGTTGATCGGGCCCCGGGTGAGCAGGTCGGTGAGCGTCGCGTCCATGAGCAGGAGCATAGGCCGCGCCGTGCTGGCGCGACTCAGCAACGCTCATCCGCGGGCTCACGCGTCGTGGGCAGGCCGGAGGCCATCCACTCCCCGAACCCGCCGATGACATCCGTCGCCCGGCTGAGCCCCAGCTGCCGCAGATTCCAGGCAGCCAGCGCCGAGGAATAACCATCCCGGCACAGCAGGATCCAACGCAGATCCCACTGGGTGGCCTCCGGGATTCGATAGGCGAACGTGGGATCGAGCCGCCACGGCAGGATCGTGAGGTCGATGACCACCGCGCCGGGCACCTCCGCGCTGGCCGCGCGCTGTGCTGCGGTGCGCACGTCCACCAGCAGCGCCCCCTCCTGCT
>JAUNRO010000135.1:0-7086 GCA_030544185.1 Propionibacteriaceae bacterium
GCTCACCGCGGCGGGCGAGGAAGTGCACCTGCGGGACCGGGTGCCGAGCCATGCCAAGGTCGCCGCCGGACGCGGCGCCGGCCAGGTCGAGGACATCGACCCCGCGGCCGTGGCGCTGGTGGTCGTCGCCGTGCCCCCGCGCGCGCTGCCGGGCGTGCTGTCCGCCGCCCTCGACGAATTCCCGAACGCGGTGATCACCGACGTCGGATCCATCAAACAGGGGGTCCTCGACGCCCTCGAGGCGGAGGGGCTCGAGTTGCGCCGCTATGTCGGCTCCCACCCGATGGCCGGCTCCCATCTCGCCGGCCCGATCACCGCGAGCGGGGACCTGTTCGCCGACCGGACCTGGGTGGTTGCTCCGCACGCCACGGCCACCCCGGGTGCGGTGGAGACCGTCGTCGCGCTCGGCCGCGCCTGTGGGGCCCGCACCGTGCAGATGGATCCGCGCGAACACGACCTGGCCGTGGCGGCGGTGTCCCATCTGCCGCACGCGGTGTCGGCGATGGTCGCGGCGGGCCTGGAGCACCGGTCGGCCAACCATCTCGCCCTGGCCGGCCAGGGCGTGCGTGATGTCACCCGCATCGCCGGCGGCGATCCCGAGCTGTGGGAACAGATCCTGGCCGGCAACGCCCCGGCGGTGGGCCGCGAGCTGACCGAACTCGGGGAGCGACTCACCGAGCTGGGCCGGCGCCTGTCCGCGCACGGCGATATCCGCGAACTGCTCGAGGCGGGCCGGCGCGGCACGCGCGCCATCGCCGGCAAGCACGGTGCCGCCGCGATCGACTATGCGGTGGTGGCGGTCGAGATCCCCGATGCCCCGGGTTCGCTGGCGAGGCTCTTCGCCGACGCCGACGACGCCGGGGTCAACATCGAAGACATCTCGATCGAGCACGACGAGGTCCGCCACGTCGGCCGGCTCCGGATCGAACTCCTGCCTGATCGCGCGGAGCCGTTCGCGCAGTTCATGCGCGAGCGGGGCTGGCGGGCGGTCTGACCCTCACGGTCGTGACACCCAGGCGTGCAGCGGAGCTTGCGTTCGGCCCTTAGACTGACCCCATGGCTGTTTCCTCAAGGCACCCGATGATCCGATGGGCGGTCCCTGCCCTTGCCGTGGCCGCGATCGGTGCCGCGAGTGTGGCACCCAGCGCCATTGCCGATCCGGCGCTGCCACCCAAGACCGCCGAGCAGTTGCTCGTGGACCTGAAGAACCAGCAAGCCTCCGCATTCTCCGGCACCGTGGAGAGCAGCAGTGATCTCGGCCTGCCGGCACTGCCCATCGGGACCGAATCCGACTTCGCCGCCCTCACCTCGGGCACGCACACGCTGCGCGTGTGGCATGCCGGCGACCACCGGTCCCGCGTCACCCTGCTCGGCGACGGCAGCGAGGCCACGGTGATCCAGAACGGCAGCGACATCTGGCAATGGTCGAGCAGCACCGGGACTGCCAAGCATGCGGTCGTGAGCAAGGACCACCCGACCGAGGGTGAGCGGCCGGCGCAGCCGCACACACCGGTTACGCCGCAAGAGGCCGCCGAACAGGCACTGGCCCACATCGAGCCGACGACCGCCGTGACGGTGTCCCAGACCTCCCGGGTGGCCGGCCGACCCGCCTATGAACTGGTGCTCGAGCCCAAGTCCGACGACACCCTGGTCGCCAAGGTGACTCTGGCCGTCGACGCCGAGACCAATGCTCCGTTGCGGGTCGAGGTCTGGGGGAATGGCGCGGACAAGCCCGCGATCCAGGTCGGCTTCACCTCGGTCGAGTTCGCCGCCCCGGACGCGTCGGTGTTCGAGTTCAACCCGCCCGCAGGCACCACCGTCGAGCCGCTCGAGACCGGCGCAAACTCCGATCGGGCGCCGCACGGCGAGCGCGCCGGGGAGAAACCCGCTGGTCATGCCGAGCCGACGGTGGTCGGTGAAGGCTGGGACAAGGTCACCGTGACGGCCCTGCCCGCGCTCCCGGAGAACGACGACCCCGCCACGCAGCGCCGGGCGGAGCATCGCGGCGAGCCGGCCGACTTCCGGCAGATGATCGATCAGTTGCCGACCGTGCAGGGCCCGTGGGGCACCGGCCGGGTGCTCACCAGTGCACTGTTCACCGTCGTCGTCACCGACGACGGGCGGATGGCGGTCGGCATGGTGCCCGCCGACACTGTGGTCGCCGCGATCCCGCAGTGACCGCAGCTGAACCCGACCTCGCCGTCCACACCACGGGGCTGACGAAGGACTTCGGCCGTCAGCGGGTGGTCGACGCGATCGACCTCCACGTCCCGGCCGGCTCGGTCTATGGGTTTCTCGGCCCGAACGGCTCCGGCAAGACAACGACGATCCGCATGCTGCTGGGGCTCATCCGCCCCAGCGCCGGCTCGGCGAGCATCCTCGGTGAGCCCGTCGGCCACGGTGATGCGCGGATCCTGGGCCGGGTCGGTTCGCTGGTCGAAGGCCCGGGGTTTCATCCTTATCTGTCCGGCCGGGACAACCTGATCCGCATCGATGCGGCCGACCTCAACGCCAACCCCGCCACCTGCCGCCGGCGCGTTGACGAGGCGCTGGATCGGGTGGGCCTGAGCGCGGCCGCGAGGAAGCGCTATCGGGCGTACTCCCTGGGCATGCGCCAGCGGCTCGGCATCGCAGCCGCCCTGCTGCAGCCCCGCGACCTGCTCGTGCTCGACGAGCCCACCAACGGGCTCGACCCACAGGGCACTCGTGAGGTCCGCGCCCTGCTGTCCGATCTCAACGCCGACGGGGTCAGCGTGCTGGTCTCCAGCCACCTGCTCAGCGAGGTCGAGCAGATCTGCTCCCACGTCGGGATGATGCGCACCGGGGAGCTGGTCTCCCAGGGACCGTTGGCGGATGTCCGCGGCAACGCCCAGCCGCGCATCACCGTGCTGACCTCCGATCCCGCAGGCGCGACGACCGTGCTGACGGAGCGGGGCGTCCACGACGTCGCCCCGAGTGACGGTGGCGTGAGCGGGCTCATCGACGACAGCCACGAGCCCGAGACACTGGTCGCCGCGCTCGTGCACGCCGGGGTGGGCATCCGCGGTTTCGAGGTGGCCCGGCCCGCCCTGGAGGACCTGTTCATCGCGATGACCGGGGAGGGCTTTGATGTCAGCGGCTAGGGCGGCGCGGCTGCTCGCCTCCGAGCTCCGGCTGATGGCCACGCGCCGGCGCAACCAGGTCGGCCTCGCCGTGCTCGCCGCAATCCCGATCATGATGGCCGTCGCAATCCGGCTCTCCCGTCCGAGCGGGGCCCACGGCCCCGACTTCCTCACCGAGATCAGCGAGAACGGCTTCTTCGTCGCCGTGAGCGCCCTGACCTTGACGATGACCCTGTTCCAGCCCATCGCGGTCGCGGCCCTGTGCGGTGACGCCATCGCGGGCGAGGCCAACCAGGGCACGCTGCGCTATCTGCTGACCGTGCCCGTGCACCGGACGCGTCTGCTGGTCACGAAGTACGCCGCGCTCGTCGTCGGGTCGTTCATCGCCCCCCTCACGATCGCGGTCGCGGGGCTCCTGGCCGGCCTTGCGCTGTTCGGGCTGAAACCCGTGCGGGTCCTGTCCGGGAGCGAGATCCCCCTCGCCGACGGCCTCGGCCGGCTCGCGCTCATGGTCGGCTATCTCGGCCTGTGCCTCGCCGCCCTCGCCGCCGTGGGACTGTTCATCTCCACCCTCACCGAGCAGCCCGTCGCCGCCACCCTCGCCACCGCCGGCATCGTCATGCTGTCATGGATCCTCCAAACGATCCCGCAGCTCGACTGGCTCCACCCGTGGCTGATCGTGCACCACTGGACCGCCGGGACGGACCTGCTGCGCGACCCCATGTTCCTGGAGAACATGCAGCGCGGCCTGCTGCTCGCCGGGGCGTACGCCCTGGTCTTCGGAACCGCCGCGTGGGCGCGGTTCGCGGGCAAGGACATCACCAGCTGAACCCAGGCTCGACCGCACTCTGGTGGTCCGGCAACGCCCGGGCGAGCGCGCCGGAACAGTGGGGCGTACTAGCGTTGAACGTTGCGTGACAACTTGTCACGAGGGCCTTCCGCGGGCCGCAACGCTGGTGAGGAGCTGCATATGGTGACCGACGTGGAGAAGCCGTTGATCGTGGCGATCGACGGCCCGAGCGGATCGGGCAAGTCGAGCACCGCGCGGGGAGTTGCCGAGCGACTCGGTTTGGCGTACCTGGACACCGGCGCCATGTATCGCGCCGCCGCCTGGCTCGTCGCCGAACGCGGCCTCGACGAGCCAGGCGCGATCGTCGAGGCCGTCCGCGACGCGCGGATGGAGATCAGCCTGGATCCTGCCGCGTTCGCGATCGGCATCGAGGGCGTCGACGTGACCGAGGCGATCCGCGAGCCGCGGATCTCGGCGACGGTGTCGCGAGTCGCGACCATCCAGGCCGTCCGCGACATCCTGATCGCCCGCCAGCGGGAATTGATCGCCGGTGCCGCGCAGGGGATCGTGGCGGAGGGCCGCGACATCACCACGGTCGTCGCGCCCGCGGCGCCGGTGCGGGTGTTGCTCGTGGCCGACCCCGCCGCCCGCGTGGCCCGTCGCTCTGCCGAACTCGGTGAGAACGTCGACCGGGCCCAGGTCACCGACCAGGTGATTCGCCGCGATGCCGACGACTCCACGGTCGCCGCCTTTTCGGAGGCGGCCCCGGGCGTCACCGTTGTTGACTCGACCCACCTCACCCTGCCCGAGGTGGTCGACCGGATCTGCGCGCTGGCGCAGCCAACCTGACAGGAGTGCGTGTGAGTGATCCTCTCGGCCTGCGTCTGCCCGCCACCGCGGCGGTCGCTCACCTGCCCGTCGCACCGCCCGATCTGCCCACCACCCGGCTCGGGCTGCTGCGCTCGATGCGCGGCACCGCGGCGTGGCTGGCCCGCCGCCAATGGAAGATTCGCACGCACGGACTCCAGCACCTGCCGGTGAGTGGCCCCGCCATCCTCGCGGCCAATCACCTCGGCGTCCTGGACGGACCGCTGCTGGTGGCCATGGCGCCGCGCCCCACGTTCGCCCTGGCCAAGTCGGAGCTGTTCGAGGGTCAGGTCGGCCGGCTGCTCGAGGCAGCCGGGCAGATCCCGATCCAGCAGCGCGCGATCGACACCCGCGCCCTGCGCCGCGCGGTCAAGATCCTCGACGAGGGCCACCTGCTGGGCATCTTCCCCGAGGGCAGTCGCGATATCGGGGACATGGCGCGGATCCGCGGCGGCGCGGTCTATCTCGCGATGCTCACCGGCGCGCCGATTGTGCCGGTCGCGCTGCTCGGCACCCGCGAGCCCGGGCAGACGGTCAAGGACGTGCCGCGGCGCGGGGCGACGATTCATATCGTGTACGGTGAACCGATTGCCATCGATCGGACTCCCTGGCCCCGGCGCCAGCAGGTGGTCGCGGCGCGGACCGAGGACGTACGCCGCCGGCTGGCTGCCCACGTTGCGCGGGCAGTGGTCCTGACCGGCATGGCACTCCCGGGCGTACCGGCGCCGAAAATCGCCGCTGCTGCGTGAGCGGACCGCCCGGACGCGAAGCGGATCGGCCGGAAGGGCGGGAATGACCGACATCGAGACAGCTGCACCCAACGACCACGAGCCGGCGATCATCAAGCCGGTCATCGCTGTCGTCGGGCGCCCCAACGTCGGCAAGTCGACCCTGGTGAACCGCATCATCGGCCGCCAGGAGGCAGTCGTGCAGGACGTGCCGGGGGTCACCCGGGACCGGGTGTCCTATGACGCCAACTGGAACGGGCGCGAGTTCGTGCTCGTGGACACCGGCGGCGGGGGGTGCGACGCCCCCGGCAAGGCCGCGCCCATAGCCGACAAGGCCCAGCACGCCCAAGACCCCCCCCCCGCGGGGCTGTTCGTCGTCGACGCGACCGTCGGGACCGTCGACGAGGATGAGGCCGTCGTCCGGGTGCTGCGCCGGTCGAAGAAGCCGGTCGTGCTCGCCGCCAACAAAGTCGACGACCAGCGCACCGAGGCCGAGGCCGCGGCCATGTGGAACCTCGGGCTCGGCCAGCCGTGGCCGGTGTCGGCGCTGCACGGGCGGGGGACCGGTGACCTGCTGGACGCCGTGCTCGATGCGTTGCCGGAGGCCCCGCGGGAGTCGTTCGAGGCGGAACCCGGCGGACCGCGCCGCGTGGCGCTGGTGGGCAAGCCGAACGTGGGCAAGTCCTCGCTGCTGAACAAGCTCGCCGGGCAGCAGCGCTCGGTCGTGGACAGCGTGGCCGGGACGACCGTCGACCCCGTGGACGAGCTCGTCGAGGTCGACGGCACGGTCTATCGGTTCATCGACACCGCGGGCATCCGGCGGCGGGTGAAGGAGGCGTCGGGGCATGAATACTATGCATCGCTGCGCACCCACCGCGCGATCGAGCGGGCGGAGTGCTGTGTGGTGCTGATCGAGGCGCCGGAGCAGGTCACCGAACAGGACCTGCGGATCCTGTCGATGGTCGAGGAGGCCGGACGGGCGCTGGTCATCGTTTTCAACAAGTGGGATCTGATGGACGACGAGCGGCGCTACTACCTCGAGAAGGAGATCGACCGCGAGCTCTATGGCTTCACCTGGGCGGCCAAGATGAACATCTCCGCCCAGACCGGGCGCGGAGTCCAGAAGCTGGGGCCGGTCATCGAGCAGGCACTGGCGGGCTGGGAGGCCCGGATCTCCACCGGCAAGCTCAACGCCTTCCTGGGGCGCATCGTCGCCGCCCACCCGCACCCGGTGCGCGGCGGCAAACAGCCCCGGATCCTGTTCGGCACCCAGGCCCAGAACCGGCCGCCGACGTTCGTGCTGTTCACCTCGGGCAAGCTCGACGACGGCTATGTGCGGTTCGTCGAACGGCGCCTGCGTGAGGAGTTCGAGTTCACCGGGACACCGGTGCACGTCGAGGTCCGCGCCAGGGAGAAGCGCAAGAATCGCTCCTGAACCGGGCGAGCGCCCGGTTCGGCTGCCGCGGGCCCCGGGGCCACGGCAGACTGGCCGGCAAGCTTCCGACCCAGGGGCGAGTCATGAGCAACCGGATCGACAACTATTTGCAGACCGCGATCGCCGACGGGCTGATCGTCGGGGGCGTCGGCGTGAGCGAACAGA
>JAUNRO010000135.1:7096-8145 GCA_030544185.1 Propionibacteriaceae bacterium
GAACGGCGAGGTCGAGCAGGCGGTCACCGGTGATCTCGCCCTGGGCGGGCCACCGATGCGCGCGGACGCGATCTTCCGGATCCAGTCCATGACCAAGGCGGTCACCACCGCAGCGACCCTGCGGCTGGTCGAGCGCGGCGCGCTCGGGTTGGACGACGCAGTGGAGCGCTGGCTGCCCGAACTCGCCGATCGCCGGGTCCTGCGGCAGCCGGCCAGCCCACTGGACGACACCGTGCGGGCCGAGCGCGCGATCACCGTCCGCGACCTGCTGTGCAACACCTCGGGCTATGGAGCCGGCGACGACGCTCTCGGGGCCGCGATGCACGAGGCCGACGTGGATCCCGGTCCGCAGCCCTCGGGACTGGACGCTGCCGAATGGCTCGCCCGGCTGGCCGCACTGCCGCTCGGCCACCAGCCCGGCCGCGGATTCCGCTATCACACGTCCTTCGCCGTCCTCGGGATCCTGTTGGCGCGGCTGGTCAGCCGGCCGCTCGGCGAGCACCTGCGCGACGACGTCTTCGCGCCACTGGGGATGGTCGACACGGGCTTTTGGGTCCCGGAGGCGGAGCTCGGTCGCCTGCCGGCCAGCTATCGCCCGGGCCCGGACGGTGGGCTTGAGGAGTGTGAGGCCTTGGGCGGTGGCAGCAATGCCGGCCGCCCGGTGATCGACGTGAGCCACGAGGAACTCGTCTCCACAGCGGCGGACTGGCTCGCGTTCGCCCGGATGCTGCGGGACCGGGGACGCCATGCGGGCGAGACCTATCTCACCGAGGCATCGGTCGCGGCCATGACGACCGATCAGATGCCGCCGGAGGCGAAGACCCCGGACAGTTTCGGCGCGGACTACTGGGCCGCGAACAGCTGGGGCTTCGGGGTCGGGATCGAGACCGGCGGCCCCCACCCGGGCCGGTTCGGCTGGTCCGGCGGGCTGGGCACCGACTTCACCGTCGACCCCGCGAGCGGGACGATCACGGTGTTGCTGACCCAGCGCGAACTGTCTCCGGAGATCTTCGGTCTGCTCTTCGGATTCCGGGATCTGGTCGACCGCG
>JAUNRO010000136.1 GCA_030544185.1 Propionibacteriaceae bacterium
GGGCAAGGCCCAGATCGGCAAGGGCATGTGGGCCATGACCGAGCTGATGGCCGAGATGCTGGAGCAGAAGATCGCTCAGCCCAAGGCCGGCGCGAGCACCGCCTGGGTGCCCTCGCCCACGGGGGCGGCCTTGCACGCGACCCACTATCACCGGGTCGATGTGAAGGCGATCCAGGACGAGCTGCGCGCCGGTGGCGCGCGCGCGAAGCTCACCGACATCCTCACGATCCCCGTCGCCCGGAGCACCGAGTGGACCGAGGACGAGAAGCGCAACGAGATCGACAACTCCTGCCAGTCGATCCTGGGCTATGTGGTCCGTTGGATCGACCAGGGCGTCGGTTGCTCCAAGGTGCCCGACATCAACGACATCGACCTCATGGAGGACCGCGCGACCTGCCGGATCTCCTCGCAGCTGATCGCCAACTGGCTGCGCCACGGGATCGTGTCCGAGGAGTTCGTGCTCGAGTCGCTCAAGCGGATGGCGCCCGTCGTCGACCGCCAGAACGAGGGCGACCCGACCTATCGCAACATGGCGCCGGACTTCGCCGACAGCATCGCCTGGTGCGCCGCGCGGGATCTGATCCTGCAGGGCACCAAATCGCCGTCGGGCTACACCGAGCCGCTGCTGCACGCCTATCGCCGCAAGCTGAAGGCCTCACTGGGTCTTTGATCCGCGGTCGTTGACGCGCGGGCCCTCCGGGAGCAGTTTCCGGGGTGCCCGCGCGTCGTGGCTGCGCGGCGTGACACCGTGGTGCCATGACTTCTGTGAACCTGCATCGCTCCGGCGAGGGCTCCGGCCCGCCGCTCGTCCTGTTGCCGCCCTTCCCGTTCGACGCCCGGCTGTGGTCCCGCGTGCGTTCGCTGCTCACCGGTCCGGTGATCGTGGTCGATCCGCCCGGTTTCGGCGGGGCCGAGGCCACCGGGACCCCGAGCCTGGAGGCGTACGCCCAGGTCCTGCTGGAGGCGCTCGATCACGTGGGCGTCGACCGCTTCGTCGTGGCCGGCAACTCGATGGGCGGCTATGCCGCGCTGGCGCTGGCCGCCCTGGCGCCCCAGCGGCTGGCGGGCATCATCCTGATCGGGACCTAGGCGTCGGCGGACCCCGAGGAGGCCGCCAAGGGACGGCTGGAGGGGGCCCAGCGCGCCGAGGAGGGTGCGCCCATGTCCGAGCTCACCGCGCCCCTGAAGGAGCGGGTGATCGCCGCCAGGACCCGGGCAGAGGATCCGGAGACCGCTGCCCTGGTGGACGGGTGGCTGGCCGGCGCCCCAGCCCGCGGCTTCGCGTGGGCACAACGGGCGATGGCGGCCCGCCCGGACCGGCTGGACGCCCTGGCGGCACTCGAGGTGCCCGCGGCCGTCCTGTGCGGCACCGGCGACGCGCTGATGGACGCCGACTCGCAGTCGGCGATGGCCGAGGCCCTCGGGGTGTCGGTCACGATGGTCGAGGGACCGGGGCACCTGCTGCCGATCGAGGCTCCCGAGCCGGTCGCGAGCGCGCTGACCGAGATCTGGGCGCGGGCGAAGAACCGCACTCCATAGCCCGAGCGAAGGACCGGACTCAGTCGTCGCCCTCGGGCGGCGCCGGGGGTGCCGTGCGCTCGGAATCGATCGGATTCGGGCCGTAGTCGCGGAGTGCGGACGCGAGCATCGTCAAGAATTTCACAGCATCATCCTCGAAATTTTCCACGGGTACGGAAAATTGATAGAAGATCAGGCCTTCGGTTGCACTGAGCATCATGAGGGCAGCCTGCTCGGGATCACGGGCTCCGATGAAGCGAAACAGCTCCGCCTGAATCTCGACATGGCGCTGCCGGGCGCGCGCCGCGATCTCGCGCACGTGTGGATGGCGTGCGGCGTGGAGATAGGTTTCGAAGCCGGCCAGGGTCAGTGACCGGTTCGCCAGGATGAGATCGAGCGCTTTGCGCGTGTAATCCGAGGCGGCACCGTCGCCGGCTCGTTCGCTTCCCACCGCCCGCAACTGGGCGTACAGCGCCTCGATCCATTCGATTTGTCGATCGCAAATGTGCTCGATGAGGGCCTCGATCAATGCCTCGCGGTTCTTGAAGTAGTAGGTGGTGACCCCGTGCGACACGTTCGCGCGGGACTCGATTCCGCGGTGGGTCAGGGCTTGGAGGCCCTTCTCCGCCACCAGTTCCAATGCCGCATCCAAGACCACTCGCCGAGTCTTCGATCCGCCCTTCTTCGTCAGCTTCGCCACACTTGGAGCCTAATAGTTGCGCTCAGGGTCTCAGGATTCTACATTGGTAGAAATCAATAAACCTTTGGACAGAGTTCCTCTCCCCCCAGGAGGCTCCCATGGTCCAGGCGCAGGAATCGGCAGGTTTGCGGTGCACACGATCACGAAGACCGGCACTACGGTGAGGCTTTGGCAGGCCCCCGTCATCGCCGCGCAGGCGTTGTGGGTGCGCAGCACGCGGGTGACCCCACCTCGGGCCAGCGGGCCGGCGCACGGGACGGTGCCGGGCGGCGGACAGCCCATTTTCCGGCTCGCAGTCGTCGGGGATTCCACGGCCGCAGGAGTCGGTGTGGATCGTCACGACCAGGGGGTGGCGGGAATCTTCGCCCGCACCATGGCTGAGCGGCTCCAGCGCGACGTGGAATGGTCGGCCAACGGCGCCGTGCACGCCACCCTGCGCAAGATCCGGGACCAGGTCATCCCCTCGCTGCCCGAAGATCTCGACCTGGTGGTCCTGCTCGCCGGCGTCGCCGATGCCCTCTATGGGGAGAGCCTGGAGGACTGGAGCATCGATATCGCCGCGGCCATCGAGGACCTGGCGGTCCGGCACCGGCACGTGATCGTGGCCGGGATGCCGCCGCTGAAGGATTTCCCGGTGCTGCCCCGGGCTCTCGCCGCGTTCCTGGACGAGCGGGGGCGGGAGATGGACGCCGAGACCGCCCGGGTCTGTGCCGGGCGGGGCAATGTGACCTTCGCCTCCAGCCGCGGCCCCTATCGGATCCGTCGCGAACTGTTCGCTTCCGATGGGCTGCACCTGTCCGAGGCGGGCTATGTGGCGTGGGCGAACTTCCTGGCGAGACAGGTGCCCTGGATGTGAGGGCTCACTGCGGGCGCAGGCGTTTGATGATCCGGGCCGGATTGCCGGCCGCGACCACATCCGCCGGCACATCGCGGGTCACCACCGCCCCCGCTCCGATCACCGAGTTGTCCCCGATCGTCACTCCCGCGAGGACGATCGCGCCACCGCCCAGCCAGACGTTGTCGCCGATCGTGATCGGCTCGGCCGCCTCCCACCGCGCCCGGCGCAACTCCGGGTTCAGCGGGTGGGTCGGGGTGAGCAGTTGGACGTTGGGCCCCACCTGGCAGTCGCGGCCGATCCGGATCGGTGCGACATCGAGCGCGGTGAGGTGGAAGTTCACGAACGTGCCCGCGCCAACGCTGAGCTGGGTGCCGTAGTCCACGAACAGCGGCGGCTTGATCTCCACGTTCTCGCCCAGCTCCCCCACCAGATCGGCCAGGATCTGCTGCGCCGCTTCCGGGTCCAGGGGGTACGCCCGGGCGTACTCCTCCTGCAACCGGACCGCCCGCCGCGAGGCCGCCGCCAGATCCGGATCGTCGGCAATATAGAGGTCGCCCGCGAGCATCCGCTCGCGGTTGCTCCGGGCGTCATCCGGCACGGGGTGGAGATGTTTCACAGCGGCCAACCTTAAGCCGGAACGGCGCGGGGCGCACATCGGCGCTCGGGCACTAGCATTCTGCGACGGAGCGGGCCCCGAATCCCCGCACCCTGGACCAGAAGGAGGTGCCGATGCGGATCATCCAGGACAAGGTGGAGGCGCTCGGCCAGTTCGCAGCAGACCTGATCGCCGAACGCATCGCCGACCGGCCGGACGCCGTCATCGGCCTGGCCACCGGTTCGTCGCCGATCCCGATCTATGCCGAGTTGGCCCGCCGGGTCGCCGACGGCACGCTGGATCTGTCGTCAGTGCGGTTCTTCGCCCTGGATGAATACGTCGGCCTGGCCCCGGATCACCCGATGTCCTATCGCTATTTCCTCGACGAGCACGTGACCCGGCCCTGCCGGCTGGACCCCGCCCAGCTCCGCGTCCTCAACGGGAAGGCTCCCGATCTGTTCGCCGAGTGCCTCGACTATGAGACCGCCATTCGCGCGGCCGGCGGGATCGACCTGCAGTTGCTCGGGATCGGCCACAACGGCCACATTGCGTTCAACGAGCCCACGTCGTCCTTCGCCTCCCGCACGCGCGTGGTCGCGCTCACCCACCAGACCGTGGAAGCGAACGCCCGGTTCTTCGGCGACCACGAGGACGTCCCGCTGCTCGCCCTCAGCCAGGGCATGGGAACGATCCTCGAGGCCGGCCGCGTCGTGCTGATCGCGCTCGGCGCCGGCAAGGCGGCCGCCATCCGCTCAGCCATCGAGGGCGAGCTGACCTCCAGCATCCCGGCATCGGCGCTGCAGATGCATCAGCGCGCCACGTTCCTGGTCGACGAGTTCGCCGGTTCGATGCTCGCGCGCGACGACTTCTATCGGCGCGAGCGGAACATCATCCCGAATTACGGCCACTGACCTCGGGCCCGGCCGCCTCAAGCGCCGTCAAGCCCGAAACGGCAGCGGCTCCAGCCCACCGACGCCGGGGCTGACCACATAGACCGACCCCGCGGCGGGTTCCGCGTCCTCGGGCAGCTTCTCCCGCGAGGTGGTGATGAACAGCTGAGCAAGATCGGCCCCACCGAAGGTGCAGGCGGTGACCTGGCGGACGGGCACCTCGACGACCTCGCTGAGCGAGCCGTCCGGCGCATAGCGGTGGACGGCCGAACCCTTGTTGAGCGCGACCCAGACCCCACCCTCGGCGTCGACGACCAGACCGTCGGGCCGGCCGTCGTCAGGATCGATCTGCACCCACGGCCGGCGCTCGCCGAGGCCCGTGATGGGGTCGTGGTCGAAGGCCGCGACGGTGAGCGTGGCGGTGTCGATGTAGTAGGCGCGCGTGCCGTCCGGGCTCCAGCCGAGCCCGTTGGAGGTGGTCACATCACCGAACAGGGTCGCAGCCTCACTGCCCGGTCCGTCCCAGCGATAGACCGACGCGGCGCCCTCGGTCCGGGCGTACGCCATCGTGCCGACATAGAACCGCCCCTGCGGATCGCAGCCACCCTCGTTGGTGCGCAGACCCCCGTTGTGGAAGAGCTGGACCGCAGGCGTCAGGTCGGACAGGTCCTCGGCGCTCGCGAGCGAGATCCCCGACTCGGTGGCGACGATCGCCCCACCGCCGGTCCGTGGCCGGATCACCGAGGCGATGGGCGATCCCACCGAGGTCCGCACCACATCGTCCGGGCGAGCCGGGTCGATGGTGAGGATGTCGCCGTGCAGCATGTCGACCATGCGCAGCCGCTGCAGCGCCGGCCACCACACCGGTCCCTCTCCGTGATAGGCGATCGTTTCGGTCAGTCGCTCTGCCTTCATGAGGCCCACCCTAGTCGCGCTACCGTGGACAGCATCCCGACCAAGGAGGCAACCATGGCACGAGCTGAAGGAACCCGACTCGCCTGTGCGAAGTGCGGTTCGGAGATCGTCTATACGAAGGCCTGTGAGTGCACCGAGGGCCGTCACGAGGAGATCTGCTGCGGTGAGCAGATGAAGGAGGTCGACGGCTGACGACGCAGGCACCGCCGCGTCACCTCGCGGCGGTGTTCGTCGGCACCCCCGTCCCCCTGGCCCCCGAGGGACAGCTCTCGGCGATCGTCAAGCATCCCGTCGAGGGCCCGGTCGCCGTCGATGCCGAGGGGCTGGCCGGTGACGACCAGGGTGACCGCCGCGTCCACGGTGGACCGGAGAAGGCGGTGCACCTCTATCCGCCGGAGAACTATGCGCTGCTGGCCGGCGCGCGCCCGGAACTCGCCGGGACGCTCGTCCCGGGCGTACTCGGCGAGAATCTGTCCGCGCCCCACCTGACCGAGGCGGAGGTCTGCGTGGGCGATGTCTATCGGATCGGCACCGTGCGGCTGCAGGTGAGCCAGCCGCGGCGGCCGTGCTGGAAGATCGACAACCGGCTGGACTCCCCCGGGCTGAATCGGGTGGTGGTGAAGCTGGGCTGTCCGGGGTGGTACGCCCGGGTGCTCACGCCCGGGGAATTGGCGGCCGGGGATGCGATCGAGCTCGAGGCCAGGCCCGCGCCCGAGATCACGCTGGCCCGGATCCTCGCTGCCGAGCGCGATCACCGGCCCGACCCGGACGAGCTCCGGCTGCTCGCCGCGACCCCGGGCCTGAACGAGGACTGGCAGGCGCGCTTCGCGCGCCGAGCGGAGTGGCTGGCACGGCGTCCGGGCTGATCGGCTCGGGCTGGGATACTCGCGCGGTGGCCATCTTGTCGGTGACGTTTCCGTTCTTCGCCCTCATCGCGATCGGTTATCTCGCGGCGCGCCTGCGCGTTCTCCCGATCGCGGCGGTGCCGGGGCTCAACACGTTCGTGCTCTATTTCGCCCTGACCGCGATGCTGTTCCAGCTGGGCGCGCAGACGCCGATCGGGGAGCTGCTGCATCCGGTCGTGCTCGGGGTGTGGCTGGCCGCGGGGCTGCTGGTGATGGTGCTCGGCGCCGGGACCGCGCTGCGGCGCGGGCGTGGCTGGCTCAATGCCTCGTTCGGTGCGCTCATCGCGACGGTCCCGAACTCGGGCTTCATGGGCGTACCCCTGCTCACCACCCTCCTCGGCGCCGCGGCCGCCGGCCCGATCATCGCCTCGCTGCTCATCGACATCGTGGTCATCCAGTCGTTGGCGATCGCGTTCTCGCATCGTGAGGCCGGCGAGCGGCGCAGCGCCTGGGCCGAACTGAAGGGTGCACTGGCGCGCATGTCCCGCAACCCCCTGCCGTGGTCGATCGCGCTGGGTGGGGCCTGGGGTGCGACCGGGTGGGCCCTGCCCGGGCCGATCGACCAGGTCATCACCCTGCTCGCAGCGGCCGCGACGCCGGTGGCGCTGTTCACGATCGGTGCGGTCCTGGCGCGGGAGCAGGGGACGGTGCCGCAGGGGCGCGTGCGCACCGGCGTGCGCGCGTTCGGCGATGTCTATTGGCTCGCGGCGTTGAAGCTGTTCGCACATCCGCTGCTCGTGTGGCTCCTCGGGCGGGCGGCCATCCCTGCTGGGTTGCCGTTGAGCGAGAGTGCACTGGTGGTGCTGGTGCTGGCCGCGGCACTCCCGGCCGCGGCGAACGTGTCGGTCCTGGCCGAGCGGTTCGGCGCCGACAACGGCCGGATCGCCCGGGTGATCCTGGTGTCCACGGTGTTCAGTTTCGCGACCTTCACTGGGGCCGTCGCGCTGATGACTTAGCTGCTATTCAGGAGCTGTTGTCGAAAGTCGTGGGTGGAGTTTCGTCGAGTCAGGCCAGCCTCCTGATCGGCGCCCCAGGCCTCCACAGCGATCACTCTCCAACGAGACCGAACCTGGGTTGAGTGGCTGTCCGTGGCCGCCTGCCTGCGGGCTTATGTCGTGTGGCGGTCCACTGCTGTCCTGGCAATTCCAGGGAGGCACGCGCTCACTCAGGTCCGTCGTACACCACTCTGCTGGACTCCACTAGGCACGCGCGTGAGTGGACCGTGGCCGCAGTCTGGAGCGATGGTCACGGCTGGTCGTCGTTCCAGCGTGGCTACGGGCACTCAGCGTGCCTTAGCCTCGGTCAGCTTGCCCTGAGTCCACTCAGCGTGCCCACCACGAGGGCCCTTTGACGCTCAGCGTGCCTTCGCACACTCAGCGTGCCTCACAAGGCACGCTGAGTCGGTCACCGCACGCTGAATGAAGACACACCCCACGCCTGGGCCCCCAGGCCGACTCGCCATCGACACCGCAGTGGCTATATCCACACCGGCCTTGACCTCCCGGTTCAGACCCGTGTCGATATTGGTCGAGGCTCGGCGGGTACCTACGAGCTCCCCCGGACTTCACCCCCGCTCCTATCCCGCAATTTCGTGCACAGAACGGGGGTCCATCTGCACTATCCACCTGCACCCCCATTTGATGCACGAAATTGCGCGAAAACCCGCGTGGCGCACCCCGGTGACACCTCGCCCGGTCCCACACCAGACGCCGAGCGAGGTCAGCCGGCGTCGACCCCGACGCGTACGCTC
>JAUNRO010000137.1:0-5701 GCA_030544185.1 Propionibacteriaceae bacterium
GGCGACTTCCGGGGTGCCGGGGGTTTCCGGCTCGTGCTCGAGGAGGTTGAGTTCCTCTGGGTACGCCCGGCGCGGGCTGGGGTCACCGGGCTCCCAACCGTTGCGCTTCGTCTTGGCCACCGGCTGCCAGTCCGGTGACCGGATCCCCTGCGCAGACGCACCGTCCGCGTCGCCGGGGCGTACGCCCGGACGCTTCACCAGCTGCTGCCAGCGCAGGAGGGATTCCAGCAATTGCGGACCGTCGGCGCGGGTCCACGCCCAGCAGAACCCGACGAGCGCCACGGTCACGATGACGAGGACGAGCCAGGACTCCCGGACCCCGAAGCGCAGCGAGATGAAGGCGAGCAGAAGCAGTTGGGCGACGTAGGCGGTGAGCGCGAGACGCCCCGTCGCGATGAGCGGTGCGACAACATTTCGCCGGTGCGCGGGCAGCACCAGCGCGATCCAGGCGCACCAGACCACGACGGCGGAGGCGAGCAACAGGCTGGTGGTGACCTCGACCTGGGTCCCGGAATAGGGCACCAGCCCACCGGGCAGGGCGCGACCGACGGCGATCATGCCGATCGCCAGCACGGTGAGGGCGGCGGCGAGGACCAGGAGCGTCCTGGTCCGCGTGGGCCGGCGGTGGATCCGGTGCAGCCAGTGCGCCAGCGCCAGGCCGGCGAGCCCGATCGGCAGGAACGTCGAGAGGCGATAGGAGTCGCCGGTGAGGAGCTGATCGACGAGCCAGGTGGCGAAGCCACCAGGGGGCAGCGCGTCGCGGGCGGCCCACATCGCATCGGGCATGGTGTCGACGAGCACCGCCGCGATGACGAGGGAGATCACCGGCCGCGCGTGGAGCAGCGGGACGACCAGCGCGAGGACGATCGTGAGGAAGCCCAGCGTCTGGAGCACGACGACCACCTGGTCATAGATCGGCTGCACCAGCTCGCCCGCCACGATCAGGGTCAGGCCGCGCAGCACCTGGCTGAACAGCCACGGCTGCGCCGTGGTGCTGCGGTGCCGCCAGTCGAGCCACATCGAGGTCGAAACGAGCAGCGCGAACAGCGGAGCGGTCAGCAGATCGGGAATCTCCAGCAAGCTCCCCTGAGGAGCCATGTGTGCGATCAGCATCGAAACAACAGCACTACCCCGCGCCAGATCTGGCCACACCAGTCGCCCACTGCGCATGACGCCACCCCCTCCTCAGCATAGGTTAGCGTTCTTCTCAGGATCAGTGTGCGGGTGCAATGTCGATAGTCTCGGGCCGTGTCCGTCCCCCCGCCTCCGCCCAGTCTCCGTGCCGATCTCGTCCTGGAGGGCGGCGGAGTCAAAGGGGTCGCCTTCGGCGGCGTACTCGGGGTTCTCGCCGAGCGTGGCTATCAGTTCGAGCGCTCGGCCGGAACCTCCGCAGGCGCGATCACCGCGGCACTCGTCGCGGCCCTCCAGCGCGCCGGCGAGCCGATCCTGCGCATCCGCGACATCGTCGACACTCTCGACCTCACCCGCTTCGCCGATTCCAACCGTGTCGGCCGGCGGCTCGGCCCGCTGCGCCCGGTCGGGGATATCGTCTCGCTGCTGGTGCGCGGCGGCCTGAACGAGGGCGCCTATCTGGAGGACTGGCTGACCGGCGTCCTGGCCGACCTGGGCGTCCGCACGTTCGGCGACCTGCGTCGCGACGACCCCGGCTCGGCGCTCGCGGCCGAGCATGAATTTTCGCTCGTCGTCGTCACCAGCGACCTCTCCCGCCGGCGCATGACGCTGCTGCCGTGGGACTTCGGCGGCTATGGGTTGGACCCCGACGAGCAGTCGGTCGCCCGCGCCGTCCGGGCCTCGGCCGCAATCCCGTTCTATTTCCGCCCCGTGGACTATCCCAGCGAGCGCGGTCCGGTCAGCCTGGTCGACGGCGGCCTGCTGTCGAACTATCCGATCACGATCTTCGACCGGCCCGATCCCTCGGCGGCGCGCTGGCCGACGATCGGCGTACGCCTGTCCGCGCGTGAGGACGACCGCGGCGTGACCCGGCCGGTCCGCACTGCATTGGACGTGGGGCTCGCCGTGGTCGACACCGCGATGCACGGGATCGACGCCCGCCACATCGACGACCCGGAGGCGATCGCCAAGACGATCTTCGTCGACGTCGGCCAGGTGCGCTCCACCGACTTCGACCTCGGGCCCGAACGTCGCGCGGACCTGAGCCGCCGTGGCGCGGATGCCGCCCGCAAGTGGCTGTCCGACGCCGCGCCGCTCCACTGATCTGTGGAAAGCCGCCACTAGCCTGATCCCGACGCCGACCGGATGGGACAGATGCTCGTGGAGATCGCACTTCTGGTCGGGCTGTTCCTCGGGATCGCAGCCGCCGGCGTGACCCAAGTGCTCGCCGGCACGGGCGTCCGCCTTCTTGTCCCACCGCTTGCCATCCTCGTCTGCGGCCATGCCGAGGGGCTGCGGATCGCGCTCACCCTCGGCCTGCTGATCTCGGTGGTGACGTTCCTGTCGGAGCGGCACCGGGTGCCGTTCGGTGAGTTCTGGCGGCTCGCGCTGCCCGCGGCGCTCGCCGCCCCGGTCTGGGTGCTGCTCGTCTGGCTGTTGCCGAGCTCGATCGCGGCCCGGCTGGCCGGTCTCGTGGTGGTGCTGGCGGTGGTGGCGACGGTTCTGGGAGTACGCACGGGGCGGCTGGTCGGTCGGCCCGGGACCATCGGCGCAGGTGTGCTGGGGAGCGGTCTGTTCGCGCTCGGCGGCGTAGGCGGCCCGGTGTTCGGCAGCTATGCCCGCGACAACGACTGGCCCGAGCCGCAGGCCAAGGCCGTCGTCAACGCGACCATCGCTGTGGCGCAGGTGACGGTCCTGGGTTTCATGGGCCTGCCGAATCCGCTCAAGGCGGGCTTCCCCGTCGGCTTGCTCGGACTCGCGGTGGGCCTGGTCTTGGGCATGGTCGCGGTGCGAAAACTGCCCAAGCTGAGCGTGCCGCGCGCGCGGACGATCGCGATCGTGCTCGCGGGGCTCGCTGGGGTGGCGCTGCTGGTGATCGGGACCCTGATCTGAGGCCGTGGGCGCGGCGTTCTAGTGGTGTCTGCGCGCAGAATCCCCGTCCAGTGCCCCCAACCACCCCCGTTTCCCCTAGTCAGCGACACCGGCGATCGCCCTGAACGTGGATTCTGTGCACAATGGCGGGCTTCCGGGCCCCGGAACGGGGCCTAACCGACCTGCAACGCGAGATCGGTGGTGGCGAGCATCAGGAAGAGGAAGGCTCCGCCGAGGGCGAGGATCGGGAGGCTGAGCCACAGGAAGCGCCGCGGCCGCCAGGGAAGCTCCCGCCAGCGCAGCGCGGTCACGGCGGCGGCGCCCACGAAGGCGCCGACGGACAGCCCGAACACCGAGCCCGGGACCCAGTTCCACGGCCCGGCGAGCCAGAAGAGCAGCAGCCCGCCGAGCGCCCAGGCGATCCGCGCGATCAGACCGAGGCGGTTGCGGCCGCGCACAGCCCCGATCGCGAAAATGAGCACCAGCAGCGGCCCCAGCACCCAGTAGTAGTCCCGCTCCGACAGCGTCAGCAGGAATCGCGGTGGGCCGCCATCGGCGCCGGCCAGCTGCAGGCCAGCGCCGGTGACGTCGGTCTTCGAGCTGTTGAGGATCACCGCAGCTGTGTTGGTGTGCCGGTCCACGGCGAGCATCGTGCGCGTGCCGCCGGTGCCGCCGTTGTGCCACTGGATCTCCTGCCCCGGCGGCCCGGAAGAGATCCAGGCCAAACCGATCCGGCCCTGGCCAGCGAAGAGTCCGGCCGTGTCCCACCGCGGGTCGAGCGCGGTGACGCCGGGGGCGGAGCCGTCGAGGATGGCTTCCAGATAACGGGTGAGGTCCGCGGCCGTGGTGGTCACCCCCGCGCCCGCTGGGGCGTACCCCTCGCCCGTCCATTCCTCCACCGCACGCCCGCCGGCCAGCCGGGGCTGCGCGAGGCGGGGATCGCGCTCGCGGAGCGGATCGCGGATGTCGGGACGGCTGATGCGGGTCTCGGTCATCTGCAGGGGGTTGAGGAGGCGTGCGGTGACATGCGTGTCCCAGGTCTCCGCGCCGGCGGCCCGAGCGAGGGCGTGACCGAGGAGCGCGGCGCCGAGATTGGAGTACGCGAAGGTGCCGCGGTCGGTCAGCGTGAGCGTGCGGGTGTCGTTGATCAGGTCCCAGGTGGTGGTGGAGTAGACGGTGAGCTCGGCACCCGCAAGGTCTTGCCGGACGACTTCCGCCATCGGCAGGCGAGCCATGGACGGCAGGCCGGAGCGGTGGCTCGCGAGCTCCTCGAGCGTGACGATGCCGGCGGGTGTGCCGGCGAGCTCGGGGAGGTAGGTGACAACGGGATCGTCGAGCGCGACCTCGCCGCGCTCGACCGCGTCCGCGAGCAGCAGACCGTTGAACGTCTTGGTGATCGAGCCGAGCTCGAACCGCGTCTGCGGATCGATCGTCGTTCCTTCGGCCGGGAAGCCCGCCCAGGTGGAACGGCCGTCGCGGACGCGGACGACGGATACGGCGCCATATCCGTCGGGATCGCCCAGGAACTCCTGAGCCTCCGCCGCGAGCACTCGATCACCGGTCGGCGGGCCGAGGGTCGTCGGCTGCGGGCCCATCAGCAGGGACAGCAGACCCCCGAGGATGGCGCCGGCGAGGGGGACGAGCCAGAGCCTGCCCCGGAGGGTAGTCGGGCTCCAGGTGGGGCGAGCCATGGCGTGAACCTAACACCATCCCGGGGGCCGAGCGAGCTCGCTCGATGGGCAGGAAGGCTCCGGCGATTCGCACGAAAGTGCGTGGGTTTGCGGGCGTTAGCAGGCGTGAACCGACGCCGCAGCTGGGCGAGATTATCCCGGCTCCCGATCATCCTCGGCCCTGGCCGCGAGGAACTCTGCCCACCGCCGCTGCCAATACTCCGAGTCGGCGGCCACCACGGGATCGACTGCGGGGCGCTCAATCCGGCGCACGTCGCCATCTGGATTCTCGATCAACCCCCGCCGATAATCGGAAATGAGCCGATGGCCCTCGCGCCAGGTCAATCCGGCGCGGCGCAAGAGGATCCAATGCGGGAGCAGGGCCGAGGCCAGCAACAAGAACATGATCGTGATCCCGGGAACGGAGAAATTCCCGTGCCGGTCGAAAATCTGCACCAGCGGCATATCCACATTCGTCAGTCTCAGCAGCCCCTGCAGGAGAGCCCAGACCGCGGTATAGACGCAGAGGCTCGCCACAATGTTGACCTGGCTGTCACGAAGATGGGCGATTTCCTGCGCCGAGAGCCGCTTCATGGTCCTCCCTCCGCGGTGAGAGAGCTGTCCGAGGGGATCGACTCACAGCGTACGCGGAATCAGGCGCGCAGCCAGATTTCTGCAGCTTCTCGTTGGTCTGGATCGAAGGGGCGCCACCGCGCGCCGGGCACCAACGCGCCGACGATCGCGGTGAGTTTCTCCACCACGCCTGGCTCGACAACGACGGCCGCCCGCTCGACGTGCGGCAGGAACTTGGCGGCCTTGGCATCCATCAATGCCGCAGCCGGCTCGATGCGGCCCCACTCGATCGTGCCGATGCTCGCCAGGACGCGGATCTTGTCGTGGGCGTCGATCGCCTCCTGGAGCGTGGCGTGCAGCACCTGCTCGTCCTCGACGCGGAGGGCTCCGGTGAAGTTCACCTCCACGATGTTCGTGTCCGGGATTGCGCGGGTTGTCAACATATCGACCTCCTC
>JAUNRO010000137.1:5711-8071 GCA_030544185.1 Propionibacteriaceae bacterium
AGGATCGCCCCGGCGGGCAACCGGAATTGATTCACCGACCTATTCCCCGGGTATCAAGTGATCAACCCCAATGGCGGGGGCAATCAGCGACGGGGACCACACACCGTTCGGGGGGACACCGTGGTCTCCGTCGCGCCTGCCTCACCGAGGCAACGCGTGCATATGGTCCACTGGGCCGCCTCCCTGACCGATGCCCAGCCGGTCCGCGTGCCGCAGTGCCTCGGTGAGCCACGCCTTCGCATCGCTGACGGCGCTGAACCAGTCCGGCCGCTGCGGCCGCAGCGCCGCGACCGCCGACGAGAGCGTGCACCCCGTGCCATGGGTGTTCTTCGTGCGGATCCGCGGGGCAGAGACCTCGCGTACGCCGTCGGCATCCGCCAGCACATCCACCGCCTCGTCCTCGTCCAGGTGCCCACCCTTGAGCAGTACGCGCGGGCCGAGCTCGACCAGCGCGGCCGCCTGCTCGCGCATCTCGGCGAGCGAGTTCGCAGGCGGGGCATTGAGGAGTACGCCCGCCTCGGGCAGGTTGGGCGTGATCAGCGAGGCGAGCGGCAGGATCTCTTTCAGCGCCGCCACCGCATCGGACTCGAGCAGTGAGGAACCGGCCGTCGCGACCATCACCGGATCGAGCACGATCGGCACCCGGTTCAGCGGCGTCTTCGTGAGCCAGGAGCCGACCAGCTCGACCAGCTCCGCCGAGGCGAGCATTCCGATCTTCACCGTGTCGATGCGCACGTCCTCGGTGAGCGTGGCGAGCTGCTGGTCGACAAAGTCGACGGGGATGGCATGGACGCCGGTGACACCGCGGGTGTTCTGCGCGGTCAGGGCGGTGATCACCGAGGTGCCGAACGCCCCCAGCGCCGTGAACGTCTTGAGGTCGGCCTGGATGCCGGCTCCGCCGGAGGGGTCACTGCCGGCGATCGTGAGCGCGACGGGCGGGCGGGAATCATGGGACATGTCGATGGAGCGTACTCACCCCGCCCGCCGCTGGGCTCACCCCATCACCCCATCGACTCCGCGAAGGCGTCGAGGCCTGCCTGGATCTCCGCATCGGTGCGCTCGACCGTGCGGGTCATGATCGTCCAGCGCACGCCGAACGGGTCCCGGATCGAGGAGAACCTGTCGCCGGTGACGTCGAAGTCGTCGGGTTGCTCGCGAACCGTCGCGCCGAGCTCGACGGCCCTGGCCGTCGTCGCGTCACAATCCGGGACATAGATAGCGAGGCTGTAGGGGACATCGTCGTTGCTCGGGTCGAGCGAGACCATCCGATAGGCAGTGTTGGCGTCCATGAGCTGCAGGCGTCCGGACTCGAGTTGGAGCTCGCAGTGCAGGATCGTCCCGTCCGGGCCATCCATCCGGGAGGCAACGGTGGCGCCGAACACGGCGGCATAGAAGTCGATCGCGGCGGCGCCGTCCCGCACGACGATCATCGGGGTCACGGTGCTGAATCCATCGGGTCGATAGTTCGTCATGGCTCCACTCTTCCTAGGCTGGCGGGTATGGGGCTTGAACATCTGCGACACCTGCGCCGGGCGGGCCGGGTGTTGGAGCCCGGTCTCAATCCGGGGGTCGTCGAGCACGGGCGAGTCCCTGCCGACGGGGCTTTGGGCGAGCTGGTCCTGCACCAGTGGTGGGTCCGCTGGAAGTTCGGGGCCGACGGCCCGCGGCAGCGTCGCGTGCTGTCCGATCCGGTGATCCACCTGACATTCGAGTCCGGATCCGGGCCGCTGCACGGATTCCCGACGCCGGTGGCGTTGGTGCACGGCGTCGTGCCCGAGGTGTTCGAGGTGACGCTGCCGAGCGAGGGACGCGTCACCGGCATGGCGTTCCAGCCCGGAGCGCTGGCGACGGTCTGCGGGCTTGATGCCCGCGATCTCACCGGGCGCGTCGTGCTCGCCGCGGAGATCTTCGGGGACGACGTCGAAAGGCTCAGGGACGTCGTTGTCGCTGAGCCTGCGGAGAGCATACGGCGGGAGATCGTGGCGGATTGGCTCGCGCCGACAGGTGAGCCGGGGTCCTTGGGCGATCCGGCTTATCGTCTCGTCAGGCGCGCGTGTGAGCTGGTCGAGGACAGCGATCTCACGCGAGTCGAGGACCTGGCGGCCGCGGTGCATGTGAGCCCCCGGACCCTGCAACGGATTTTTCCGCGGCTGGTGGGCGTCGCGCCCCTGTGGGTGATCCGGCGACGCCGGCTGCAACGCGTCGCGGAACGGCTCGACAGCGGCGAGGCGGTGAACCTCGCACAGCTGGCGAGTGAGCTCGGCTTCGCGGACCAAGCGCATCTCACCCGCGAGTTCCGTCGCGTCATCGGGCGCCCGCCGGCGGCCTATCGGCAGGGGTGAGGGGCGAATCCGCAGGGG
>JAUNRO010000138.1 GCA_030544185.1 Propionibacteriaceae bacterium
TGTCGCGCGTCGGCGACATCTTCTTCGCCGTGCCGCTGCTGCTCGGCGGCATCCTGATTCTCTATACGTTCCCGTCCGACTTCACCACGCCCTATCTGCTCGTGGTCGGCAAGGTCGTGATCGCGCTCGGCATCCTCGGCTGGCCGCGGATCGCCCGCATCATGCGCGCATCGGTCCTGCAGGTGAAACCGCAGGACTATGTCCAGGCGGCCCGCGCGCTCGGTGCCCGCCCGGGACGGATCATCTCCGGGCACGTGTTGCCCAACGCCTTCGCTCCGGTCATCGTGGTCGCCACGATCGACCTCGGCGTGTTCATCGCCACGGAGGCCACCTTGTCGTTCCTCGGCATCGGCTTGCAGCCGCCGACGGTGTCTTGGGGCGTGATGATCTCTGCGGCCTCGGCGCTCGGCATGCTCCGCGCCGCGCCGCACATGCTGCTGTTCCCCAGTCTGTTCCTGTCCGTCACGGTCCTGGCGTTCATCATGCTCGGCGATGCCGTGCGCGACGCCTTCGATCCCAAGTCCCGATAGTGAGCTGAGCATGGCGAAGGAAGAGCTCGACGGCCGCACCCCGGTCCGGCGCGGCAACGGCAACGGCAATGACGAGGGCGAGTGGGAGCCCGTCGACGGCCGCCTGCTGGACGTCGAGGACCTGCACGTCGAATTCCGGACCCGCGAGGGGGTCGCCAAGGCCATCAACGGCGCCTCGTTCACGCTCGACCAGGGGGAGACGCTCGCGATCCTCGGTGAGTCCGGCTCGGGCAAGTCCGTGACGGCGCAGGCGATCATGGGCATCCTCGACAGCCCGCCCGGATTCGTCACCGGCGGCCGGATCAAGTACTGCGGCAAGGACCTGCTGACGCTCCCGAGCCGGACCCGGGAGAAGGTCCGGGGCACCGAGATCGCGATGATCTTCCAGGATGCGCTGTCCGCGCTCAACCCGGTCTTCCAGGTCGGCTGGCAGATCGCGGAGATGTTCCGCGTCCACCGTGGGCTCAACAAGTCCGATGCCCTCGACGAGGCCGTGCGCCTCATGGAGCGCGTGCGGATCCCGGCAGCCCGCGAGCGCGCGCGGGCTTACCCTCATCAATTCTCCGGTGGCATGCGCCAACGCATCATGATCGCGATGGCGATCGCGCTGGACCCGCAGGTGCTGATCGCCGATGAGCCCACGACCGCGCTCGACGTCACCGTCCAGGCCCAGATCATGGAGCTCCTCTCCGACCTCCAGGACGAGCGCAAGATGGGACTCATCCTGATCACCCACGACCTCGGGGTCGTCGCGGATGTCGCCGACCGGATTGCGGTCATGTATGCGGGGCGGCTCGTCGAGGGCGCCAACGTCTACGAGCTGTACGCCAACCCGGCCCATCCCTACACCGAGGGACTGCTCGACTCGATCCCGCGGCTGGACCAGAAGGGTCAGACCCTGTCCGCCATCGGCGGCCTGCCGCCGAACCTCACCCGGATCCCGTCCGGGTGCGCCTTCCATCCCCGGTGCAAACACGCCCAGGACATCTGCAAGGCCGATCCGCCGCCGCCACTGCTCGATCTCGGCGGCCGGACCAGCGCGTGTCACTTTGCGAAAGAGGTGCTGAACAATGAGTTCTGAGACGCACGGCGCGGCCTCCGCCGGCGCCACGGGCGGGACCGGCGTACGCAGTCGTGAGGCCATCCTCGCCGCCGAGGACCTCGTCAAGCACTACCCGATCCGCAAGGGCGTGCTGCGGCGCACCGTCGGCCACGTCAAGGCCGTCGACGGGGTGTCGTTCGAGCTCTACAAGGGCGAGACGCTCGGCATCGTGGGGGAGTCCGGTTGTGGCAAATCCACCCTCGGGCGGCTGCTGATGCGTCTGGAGGAGCCGACGGCCGGACGCACGACGTTCAACGGTGTGGACATGTATTCGCAGCGCGGCAACGCCATGCGCAAACTCCGCCGCGACATCCAGATCGTGTTCCAGGATCCCTATACGTCGCTCAACCCGCGCATGACGGTCGGCGACATCATCGGTGAGCCGTTCGACATCCACCCCGATGCCGTGCCCAAGGCCGGCCGGCGCAAGCGCGTCCAGGAGTTGCTGGACCTCGTCGGGCTCAACCCAGAGCACATCAACCGCTATCCCCACCCGTTCTCCGGTGGCCAGCGCCAGCGCATCGGCATCGCTCGCGGTATCGCGCTGAACCCCAAGGTGTTGATCTGCGACGAGCCGGTCTCCGCGCTCGATGTGTCCGTCCAGGCGCAGGTGGTGAACCTGCTCGAGGAACTGCAGAACGAGCTCGATCTGGCCTACATCTTCATCGCCCACGATCTCTCGGTCGTGCGCCACATCTCCGACCGCGTCGGCGTCATGTATCTCGGCAAGATCGTCGAGCTCGGTGATGAGGACCAGATCTATTCGCATCCGACCCATCCTTATACGCAGGCGCTGCTCTCGGCCGTGCCCGTGCCCGATCCCACCGCGCGCGACAAGCGCGAACAGATCGTGCTCACCGGCGACGTGCCCAGCCCGGCCAACCCGCCCGCGGGCTGCCGTTTCCACACCCGCTGCTGGAAGGCCCAAGACGTCTGCACAACCGACGAGCCACCCCTGGTCGCCCGTCCCGACGGGGTCAGCGAGCACGCCTCGGCCTGCCACTTCGCCGAAGCGCGGGCGGTGCTCGGTTAGGTTCTGGTCCTCGGGCGTCGGGCTTGCGTGGCGGTCCCGCGGCCCCGTCGGCGGCGGCTGGCCCTTTGTAGGATGGCGCCGAACCGGACGGAAAGGGCGGGGATGAAACGGATCGTGGCCCGACTGGTCGCGGCGGCACTGCTGCTGACCGGGTGCACCACCACGACGACACCGCCTCCGGCGCCGCCTGCCCCGCCGGCTCCGCCGACCGCGCCGCCGGCGCAGGACCCCAGCGGGGATCTCGCGGTCCGTGCCTGTGCGCCGGAGGGGCTGCTGCTGCCGGCCGCTGCGCTGGACAGCTGCGGGCTGCGGATCACCGAGGCCGTCAATGCACGGCTCACCCGGATCGATCCCGCCACCGGCCAGCCCGAGCTCGATCTGGCTGAGGCGATCGACACCGCCGACTCCTTGACATTCACGGTCCGCCTCGCGCGCGGGCGGCTGTTCCACGACGGCACCGAGGTGAAGGCCCGCAACATCGTCTCCGCGTGGAACTGGGCCGCCTATGGCCCCCATCAGATCCCCGCCCAGAGCTGGTTCTCGATCATCGACGGTGGGGCCGCGATGACGTGCCCCGCCGAGGGCACCTGCTCGAAGGACGTCCTGCCGACGGAGCTGGCCGGACTGCGCATCCTCGACGACTACAGCTTCACGATCCGCACCGTCTCGCCGGTCGGTGACCTGCGAGCCAGGTTGGCCCATCCGGCGTTCAGCCCGCTGCCCGATGCCTTCTTCGCGATGGACGACGAGGGGCGCGAGACGTTCACCTTGGAGCCGATCGGCTCGGGGCCGTTCCGGATCGCCGGGATCACGCCGACCGAGACCACGCTGGCGGCCTTCGAGGACTACACCGGCACGCCTCGTCCACGGGTGCAGAACGTGACGCTCCGCCGCTATGACGCGCCCGAGCAGGGCCTCGACGCCTTCCGGGCCTACAACGACGTGGTCGCCAACACTCTCGACTACACCGAGGTCATCCCGACCGACCAGCTCGTCGACGATCTGTGGCAGCGCGACCTGCCCGAGCGTCACGGGACCTGGGACACCCGGTCGGTGCAGGTGCTGAACTTCATCGCCGGCGATTCCCACCTCACCGATCCGCGCATCCGCCGGGCGATCTCGATGGCGATCGACCGCCAGGCGCTGGCGCGCCAGGTCTTCGCGGGTACGCGGGAGCCGGCGACCAGCTGGGTCTCGCCGGCGGTGCCGGATTATCCGGCGGATGCCTGCGGTGAGCTGTGCGCCTACGACCTCGCCGAGGCGCGAGCGCTGTTCACCGAGGCCGGCGGTTATCCGGAGGTGTTCCGCATCACTGTCAACGAGGACGGCGGCCACAAGCAGTGGGCCGACGCGCTGTGCAACCAGCTCAAGAACACCCTCGAGCTCGACTGCCAGGTGAACCTGCTGGACAACCAGGCCCAGGTCCTCGAGGCCCTCGCCAGGGGGGAGCTCACCGGCATGGTGCGGCAGGGCTCGCCGGTCGAGGCGGTGTCGACCGGCGCTCTGTCCGCCGAGACCGCGCTCGGGGCGTACGCCTCGGACTCCGGCCGCAACCGTGTCGGCTATCGCAACCCCGAGTTCGATGCCCGGTTCAATGCCGCCCGCGACGTCACCACCCGGGAAGGCGCGCTGGAGGCCTATCACGCCGCCGAGTTGCTTTTGCGTGAGGATCCGCCGTCGGTCCCGCTGTGGTTCGCGTCCACCCCCTATGGCTATTCCACGCGGATCAGTGACGTCCGCCTCAGCCCGTTCGGCAACCTCGATCTCACCGCGGTCCGCCGCTCCTGAACTTCGAAGCGAGCGGCCGGGGCCGGTGAGCAGTGAGTAAGGTGTCGGGGTGCCAGAATCGCCCGCGCTGCTGCTTGTCCATGCCCACCCCATCTTCGAGGGCCTGTGAGCGAGCTCCGGGACGACTTGGTCGAGCGGGACGCCGCCGCCGGTGGCCTGCGCCGGGCCATGGCCAACTTCGCCACCGGTGTCACGGTGGTCACGGTCACCGATGGCGGTGTGCACTATGCGATGACCTGCAACTCCTTCACCTCCATCTCGCTCGATCCGCCGCTTGTGATGGTGAGCGCCTCCCAGAAGGGGCGGTTCCACGATCATTTCCTGGCGGTCGACCACTGGTCGGTGTCGGTGCTGGCCTGCGGCCAGGGCGCGATCGCGACGCACTTCGCCAACCCCCACCGCGACCGTCCGCGCCAGTTCGAGGGCATCGACCACAAGCTTTCCGAGCGGACCGGGTCCCCGCTGATCGGTGGTGCTCTGGCGTGGCTGGAGTGCCGAACGACCCAGGTCGTGCCCGCGGGCGACCACTCGATCGTGCTCGGGTCGGTGCTGGGCGCAGCGGTCCGGGATGCGACCGAGGCGAGCCCGTTGACCTACTTCCGGGGGCAGTTCGTCGACCTGCCGCGCGAATGATCCGGTGTGCCGCTCGCGGTCGAGTGAGGAGTGGTCAGGGCCCTCCGTCACGTACTATCGTGCTCGATTCCCGCCGTATGAGTCTTTTTCGAGGTGCGCTTTGAGCGACGAGCCCCGTCACCAGCCGACCCCGCCCGATGTGTCGCGCGCCGAGGAGTTGTCCGAGGACCCCTCCACGCTGACGCCGGAACCGGAGGAGAGGCGCCGCCGGGGTCCCCGGGTCGCGCTGATCCTCGGGGTGCTGTTGGTCGTGGCGATCGGCGGCGCCTATCTTGCGGGCTATGTGCTGGCCGGGGACAAGCTGCCGCGCAACACCACGGTGGCCGGCATCGGGATCGGTGGTCTCACCGCCCCGGAGGCGGAGGCGAAGCTCGCTGAGGAGTACGCCCCGGTCGTCACCGCGCCGATGAAGGTCACGATCGAGGAAACCGTGCACGAGCTCCTGCCCGCGGACTCGGGGCTGGGCGTCGACTATGCGGCGACTGTCCACGCCGGTGGAGCGGGCAAGAGCCTCAACCCGCTGCACATCTGGCGGGTGCTGACCGGCGGCGGGCCGATCGAACCCGTGGTGGAGATCGACGACAACCGGCTGACCGAGGCCGTCGGGGGGCTGGCCGGTGAGATCAACAAGCCGGCGGTCGACGCCACCGCCACCTTCGAGGGCGCCGAGATCCAGCGGACCCCCGGTGAGCAGGCGGTCGAGCTGCAGCAGGACGATCTCGTCGCGGCGCTCCGAGGGGCTTATCCGGATGCCACCGAGGTCACCGGCGAGGTCCGCCGGATCGACCCGATCGTGACCGACGCGAAGATCGACGAGGCCGTGGAGGCATATGCCAAGCCCGCGCTCCAGGGCCCGGTCAAGGTCGACACCGGTCAGGGTGTGTTCGACGTGACCCCGGCGATGATCGGCAACGCGTCGGAGTTCGCCGTCGAGGACAGCTCGGTGGTCGGCAAGACCGATGCCACGAAGCTGTTCGAGAACGCCCAGCCCGCGATCAAGAAGCTGGAGCTCAAGCAGGCGCGGAACGCGCGCTACAAGTTCGAGGGCGGGGCCATCACCGTGACTCCGTCGACCGACGGCGCCGAGCTCACCAAGGAGAACTTCGAGAAGGCCGTGATGCCGGTGCTGCTCACCACCGAGCGCCAGGTCACGGCGGAGCTCAAGGTGACCAAGCCCAAGCTCACCACCGAGCTCGCGGAGGCCCAGAAGCCCAAGCAGGTCATCGGTGAGTTCACCACCTACTATCCGCACGCCGCCTATCGCAACACCAACCTGACGCTCGCCGCCTCACGCATCAACGGCACGACGGTCGCGGTCGGCGATGTGTTCTCGCTCGACCGGACGCTCGGCTCGCGCAGCGGTGGCGGCTATGTCGACGGGTGGGTCGTCTCCGGGTCGCGCCTGAAGCGGGAGAACGCCGGCGGCATCTCGCAGTCCGCGACGACCGTGTTCAACGCCGGGTGGTTCGCCGGTCTGGAGGACGTGCAGCACCAGCCGCACACCATGTATTTCGATCGCTATCCCGCCGGGCGCGAGTCGACGATCTATTCGGGTCACATCGACGTGAAGTTCCGCAACACGACGGACAACGCGATCTATATCCAGAGCTACACCAACAAGTCCGCCCCGGGTGGGCGAGGCTCGATCACCGTGAAGATCTGGGGCACCAAGAAGTGGGACATCGAGTCCCCGGAGCCGCGCAAGAGCAATTTCTACAGCGGCCGGACGATCACCGACAACGGCGCCGACTGCAACCCGCAGTCCGCGTCCCCGGGCTTCACTGCCACCTACTACCGGCTGTTCAAGGTCAACGGCCAGGTCGTGAAGCGTGAGGACAAGTCCTGGAAATACAACGCGACCGACGAGATCCGCTGCACCCGCGGGTGATCGCGGGCGTACGCCACCGGTGGCCCTCAGGGCGCCAATCGGGCCAGACCCAGGGCCTCGAGCCGGGCGTCGGCCAGCGGGCTGGTCGCCACGACGTTGCGCGCATTGCGCCGCGCCGCCCAGGCCGCGAGCGCCTCGAGATCGCCACCGTCGGCCAGCCGGAAGGCCGCCCATTCGCCGTTGACCAGGCCGCGCGAGGAATTGCGCGCGGCGGTGGTCCCGGTGTCCGGGGTCCCCGGCAGGGGCGTCACTTCGGAATCGTCGAGGTGATCGACGAGGTCGCACAGGCGAGCGATCCAGCACGGTGACTCGGCCGGCGGGCCGAGCACGGGATCGTGGGCCAGCGCGGTCAACAGCTCCGGCGGAGCGTGGCGGGGATTGCGCCCGCGGGCAACCGTGGGCACGAGCCTCGCCAGGCGCACCCGATCCCGCGGAATCGTGTGGCGCACACCGCGGCGGTCCTCCACCGTGAGCTCATCATCGCTCAGCGCAAGGATCAACCCGAGCCGGTCTGTCGGGCCGTCGGGACCGACGATCCGCAGGGAGATCCGGACACCGGGGCGTACGCCCGGCAGGTGGGTCAGCGGATCGTTTCTCATTCAGCGGGGCCCTTATCCTCTGAGTGTCGGGGGATATTAATCTGTGGGGTGCGTCTCCGGACAGCCACCGGGACTGACGCACCAATTCATCCCAGGAGTGACAGTGACCTATATCATCGCGCAGCCGTGCGTGGACCTGAAGGATCGCGCGTGCGTGGACGAGTGCCCCGTCGACTGCATCTATGAGGGCAATCGGATGCTTTATATCCACCCCGACGAGTGTGTGGACTGCGGCGCGTGCGAACCGGTCTGTCCGGTGGAGGCCATCTATTACGAGGACGACGTGCCGACGGAGTGGGCGAGCTACTACGAGGTGAACGTCGAGTTCTTCGAGAAGCACGGCCGCCCGGGCGGCGCCGAGGCTCTCGGCCCTATCGACGACGACCACCCGATCGTCGCGGCCCTGCCCCCGCAGGATCACGACGAGGCGAGAGGCGTGCACATACCGCCGCGCTGCCG
>JAUNRO010000139.1:0-2652 GCA_030544185.1 Propionibacteriaceae bacterium
GGTTGCTGCTCACCCGGCGCTCGGAGAACTCGACCGTGACGCTGTGTCACACCGGGACCCGCGACCTGGCCGCACACACGCGGGCGGCCGATATCGTGGTGGGCGCCGCGGGAGTGCCCGGGCTGATCACCGCCGACATGGTGAAGCCCGGGGCTGCGCTGGTCGATGTGGGCATCACGCGCGATGCCGACGGCAAGCAGGTCGGTGACTTCGCCGACGATGTCTGGGAGGTGGCCGGCTGGGTCACCCCGAATCCCGGTGGGGTGGGACCGATGACCCGGGCGATGCTGCTCGAGAACGTTGTGGAGCGGGCCGAGGCCATGGCAGGCATGAGAGTTTGACCGTGTCCGAGGACACCGGCAGTTTCAAAGCCCTCGCCCGGGCGAGTGCCTCCTCGCTCACCCAGTGGCCGCTCCTGGTCGTCCTGGGTGTCGTGACTGTCGGACTGATCCTGGTGGTGGTCGGCTATTGGCGACGGGGAACTGCGCTGATCGGCGCAGGGCTGTGCCTGGCGGCCGGGCTGCGCGCGGTCCTGCCCCGGGGAGTGGCCGGGCTGTTGCAGGTGCGGGGGCGGCCCTTCGACGTCACGTTCCTGCTGGGCACCGGGATCGCTGTGATCGTGTTGGCGATCAACGTCCCCTCGCCCTGACGCCGGCGCCGCGCTCGGTCACGACAGCACGCCGAGGATCATCAGCAGCAGGAACAGGGTGCCCAGGGCACTCGTCGCGATCCCGGCGATCGCCATGCCGCGCCCGCCCAAAGCCTGCTGAGCCGCATCGATCTGGCGCACTGCCGCAATGCCCAGCCCCAGCCCGATCGGTCCGGTCAGGCCACAGGAGAACAGCGAGATCGCACCCAGGACCAGCGAGGGGACCGCATAGGGCGCATTGGGCACCTGGCGACCATAGGGGCCGTGGGGCGAGCTGTAGGGGCCCTGATAGGCCTGATAGGGCTGCATCGACTGCCCGGGATAACCCTGGGTGCTCGCCCGGTAACCCTGGAAGGCGGCATAGGCCTCGTCCTGCTGAGGGTCCGCATAGGACGAGGCGGACCCCGGATAAGGATAGGTCGGGAAGCTGGGCCCGGGCGTCTCCGGGAGCGGCTCGGGCTCGGGCTCCGGCGCCGACACGGCGTCCGGCAGGTCGTTGGCGGAGGGGGAACTGCTCGGTGGTTGCTGGCCAGCAGGGGTCATGCCGTCGGCCCACGTCTCAAAGCGATTCTGCGGATCCGATTCGTGCTGGCCACTCATGTCATCTCCTCAGTCGTTCTCACTCATCCGGCACGGCTCTCCAGGCGCCCTGCTTCGACGCGGGGGTCGTGGGTCGGGCTCCTTCGACATTACCGGGAACGGCCAAGGGCCGGCCCCCCCGTGGAACAGGGAGCCGGCCCCGGCCTGTGGTGCCCGTGATCAGCCGCCGAGCTCGGCGTTCCAGTCGCGATTCTGCAGGATGTCCCGCAGCTCGAGGAGGAACATCGAGGCGGTCGCCCCATCGAACGCACGGTGGTCATAGACCATGCCGATGATGCCGACCGAGTGGATCGCGATCGTATTGCCGATGGCGACGGGCTTGCGGGCCACGCCATCGGTGCAGAGGATCGCGACGTTCGGCTGGTTGATGATCGGCGCCGACGCATAGCTCTGGAACGGACCGACGTTGGTGATGGTGAAGGTGGAACCCTTCATCTCATCCGGGCCGAGCTGACCGCCGCGGCCCTTCTCGGCCTGCTTCTTGATGTTGATGCCGATGCCCTTGAGGTTGAGCTGATCGGCGTCCTTGACGACCGGGACGATGAGCCCCTTCTGGTCCAGATCGACCGCGATGCCCAGGTTCACATAGGGGTGGAACGTCTGGATCTTGTTCGGGACATCGATGCTGGAGTTGACCGCCGGATACTTCAGCAGCGCCTCGCAGGTCGCCTTGGCCACGAACGTGAGATAGGACAGCGATGCGCCGGTGGCCTTGCGATAGGCGTCCTTGTGCTTCTGGCGGGCGATCTCGACGTTCTCGTAGTCCACCTCGATGGAGGTCCAGACCTGTGGTGCGATCTGCAGGGACTGCACCATGCCGGCCGCGATGGCCAGGCGCATCTTGGACAGCGGCTGGACCTCGTCGCGGTCGTCCGGCACCCCGGGCACCGCGGGCACAGCCTGCGGACCCATGCCGGCCGGAGCAGCGGCGGCTGCGGGAGCAGCAGCGGCCGGCGCAGCGGCGGGAGCCGGAGCGGAGGGCACGGTGGGTGCCGTGGCCGCCCCCCGGGCCGGGCGCTGCTCGATCGCAGCCTGCACGTCCTCGCGGCGGATCCGGCCACCCGCGCCGGTGCCGGTGAGGGTGGTGAGGTCGATGCCGTTCTCGGCTGCCAGCCGGCGCACGATCGGGGAGTAGTTCTTCCCGGGCGTGGCCCCGGGAGTGGCGGCCGGGCCCTCCCCCTCCACCGAGGAGGTCGGCGTTGCCGGCGCCCCGCTGGCGGCGACCGGGGCGACCGCCCCGCTGCCACCGCCCGGCGTCGCGCCGGGCTCACCGATCCGGGCCACCACCGTGCCGATCGGCACGGTCTCGCCGGCTTGCACGAGGATCTCGAGGACCACGCCGTCATAGGGGCTGGGGATCTCGGAGTCGACCTTGTCGGTCGAGACCTCGAACAGGGGATCGT
>JAUNRO010000139.1:2752-6918 GCA_030544185.1 Propionibacteriaceae bacterium
CGAACTCGACGGTGTCGCCGACGTTCTTGAGCCACGAGCCGATCGTGCCCTCGGTCACGGTCTCGCCCAGCTTCGGCATGGTGAGGTCGTGGACCACGCCTGCGCCTTCGGCCATGCCGGACTGACCCTCAGCGTGCTCACCGGCGGCCGGAGGGGTGGTGCCGGTGGCGGTTTCGGTGGCCGCAGCTGCAGGCGGGGCCGCCGGAGCGGCGCCCGGGGTCGACCCGGGCTCACCGATCCGCACGACCTCGGTGCCGACCGGAACGGTCTCGCCGGCCTGCACGAGGATCTCGAGAACCACGCCGTCATAGGGGCTGGGGATCTCGGAATCAACCTTGTCGGTCGAGACCTCGAACAGGGGATCGTCGAACTCGACGGTGTCGCCGACGTTCTTGAGCCACGAGCCGATCGTGCCCTCGGTGACCGTTTCACCGAGCTTGGGCATCGTCACGACCCAGGTTTCGTCTGCCATTGATGGTCTCCTGTGTTGTGTCAGCCGTGCAGTGAGCGGCCGGAGAAAGTGATCATCGTCTCGCCGATGATCTCGGACAGGCTCGGGTGAGCGTGGATGAGGTGCGCCACATCCGCCGGCGTGGCCTCCCAGTTGACCGCATAGAAGCCACCGTTGAGAAGCTCGGAGGCCCACGGTCCACTGATGTGGAAGCCGATGATCGGCCCGCCGTTCGCCTCGGCGATGATCTTCACCATGCCCTCGGTCTCGCCGATGATCATCGAGCGGCCGTTGCCCGGCCACGGGTGCTTGCGCACCTCGACCTCGATGCCGGCCTCTTTGGCCTGCGCCTCCGTCATGCCCGCCCACGCGATCTCGGGGTGCGCATAGACGATGTTCGCGACCTTGCCGTAGTCCACCGGCACCGGGTTCTCACCCAGGATGTCCTGGACGGCGACGATCGCCTCGGCGTACGCCACGTGCGCGAGCCCGGGAGTGTCGACGACGTCACCGACGGCGTACACCTTCTCCTTGCTGGTGCGCATGGTCGTCGTGTCGACCTGAATGAAGCCGCGCTCGTCGATCGCGACACCGGCCTCGGCGAAGCCCTGGCCCTCGGAGACCGGCCGGCGGCCGACCGCGACGAGCACCTGCTCGACCTCGATCGATTCCTGCTTGCCGTTGACCTCATAAGGCACGGTGACGCTAGAGCCGTTGTCCTTCAGCTCGCCGACCTTCGCGCCGCCGATGGCCTTCAGCCCGCGCTTCTTGAGGCTCTTCGCGACGTGGGCCGCGACCTCCTTGTCGGGACCGATCGGCAGGACCGGGTCGGACATGAACTCCAGCAGGGTGGTCTCCACCCCGAGGTCCACATAGACCGACGCGAACTCGACACCGATCACACCGCCGCCGATGACGGCGATCGACTTGGGCAGGGTCTCCCAGGTCGAGTTGGTCGCCTCGTCGGAGGTGATGACCCGCGGACCCGGCTCCATCCCGGGGAACCACTTGGGCACTGATCCGGACACGATAATGGTGTGTTCCGAGTCGATCGTCTCGCCGTCGACCACGATCTTTCCATCGGGATTCATGGAACCGAATCCCCGGAACATGTCGATCTTGCGCTTCTTGATCAGCCCTTCGAGACCCTTGACGAGTTGATTGACCACACCGCCCTTGCGCTTGTTGACCGCGGGCCAGTTGATCTTCGTCTCGCCCTCGGGCGTCTCGAAGCCGAACGCCTTCGCGTGGCCGACCGCGCGATAGGCCTCGGCAGCCTGCAGCAGCCCCTTCGCCGGGATGCAACCCCGGTTGAGGCAGGTGCCACCGAAGATGTCCTTCTCGACGATCGCGACCTTCAGGCCGGCCGACGCGGCATAAAGCGCTGCCGCATAGCCACCGGGACCGCCACCGAGCACGCAGATGTCATATTTGCTCATGCCTTGGCCACCTTTCTGATGGTCTCCACGATCTGCACCGGCTGCGGGATGACCGCGTCCTCCAGCGGCGGGCTGGTCGGGGTCGGGGTGTTCTTTGCCGCGATCCGCTCGACCGGCTGGTCGAGATACCAAAACGCTTCCTTCTGGATGACCGAGGCGATCTCGGCGCCCATGCCGAGGAACTCGGCCGCCTCGTGCAGGACGACGGCCCGGGAGGTCTTCTTGACCGACTCGACGATCGTTGCCGTGTCGAGCGGCTTGATGGTGCGCAGGTCGACGACCTCCACCGAGATCCCGTCCTTGGCCAGTTCCTCCGCCGCCTCAACGGCCTGATGAACACCGGCGGAATAGGTGATCACGGAGATGTCGGAGCCCTGCGTGACCACGTTCGCCTTGCCCAACTCGATCGGCTCGAGCGACAGCGGGCCCGGGGTCGACAGGCGCCGATAGAGGTATTTGTTTTCGAAGAACATCACCGGATTGTTGTCCTGGATCGACGCGATCAGCAGGCCGGCGGCATCGGCCGCCGTGCCGGGCATGACGATCTTGAGGCCGGGCACGTGGGCGAAATAGGTCTCCATGCTCTGCGAGTGGGTGGGGCCCGCACGCAGCCGGCCACCGAACGGTGCCCGCAGAACCATCGGCATCGGATCGCCGGTGCGCCAGTGGTGGCGCGCGATCGTGTTGATGATCGGGTCGAAGGCACAGGAGATGAAGTCCGCGAACTGGAACTCCACCATCGGGCGCAAGCCGACCAGGGCGGCACCGGCCGCCAGACCAGCCATCCCGGTCTCGGCGATCGGCGAGTCGATGATCCGCAGGGGCCCGAACCTCTCCAGGAAGCCCTTGGTCACCTTGAAGGGGCCGCCGAACGCGCCGACATCCTCGCCGATGAGGAAGAAGTCGTCATCGTGCTCGAGCTGGTGCTCGAGTGCGGCGCCGATCGCCTCAAGGTAGGTGTATGAGGTCTTCTCTTCAGTCGGCATAGACACCTTCCTCGATGTTGGTGGGGTCGGGCATCGGAGCGGATACCGCGATCTTGCGGGCCGCGATCGCCCACTTGCGGGCTTCCTCGCGGGTCTCCGCGGCCTCTTCCGCGGTGATCACGCCCGCCTCGATGAGGCGGTTCTCATACAGCTCCACCGGATCCCTCTTGCCCCATTCCTCCTTGAGCGCTGGGTCGACATATTCGGCGCCATCGTGCTCGGCGTGGCCGTGCATGCGCATGGTCACGGCCTCGACGATGGTCGGCCCACCGCCGGAGCGGGCGCGGTCAACAGCTTCCTTCATCGCGTCATAGACGGCGATCACGTCGGTGCCGTCGCACTTGATGCCGGGGATGCCATAGGCGACAGCCTTGATCGCGAAGCTTGCCGAACGGGTCTGCATCGACAGCTTGGTCCCCATCGCGATCTGGTTGTTCTGGACCTGGAACACGATCGGCAATTCCATCGTGCCAGCGATGTTCACTGCCTCGTGGAAGTCGGCCCGGGAGGTCGAACCGTCACCACAGATCGCTACCGTGACACGGTCCTCGCCGCGATATTTCGCGGCGAACGCCATGCCCGTCGCCACCGGATAGTTGGCCGGGATGTGGCTCGGTGGGTTGTAGGTGTTCAGGTCGAGGCGGCCGTAGTGCAGGGTGCCGTCGCGCCCGCCGGTCGGGGCGATCGCCTTGCCCATGAACGAGCCCATGATCTGCTCCGGCGGCATGCCACGCATCAGGTGCCCGCCGACGTCGCGGTGCAGCGGTGCGAAGTAGTCCTCCGGCGTCATCGCAGCCATCGTGCCGACGCTGATCGCCTCGTGCCAGTTGCCCGAATAATAGGAACCGAGCAAATCGCCTGCGCGATACATCGAGTGCATGCGATCCTCGAATGCACGGGCACGGATCACGCCGTCATAGAGCTTCTTGAGGAACTCGGGGTCGCGCCCATCAAGGGACACCGGCGGATTGCCACTCGTGTCGGTGATGTCCAGAGCGGCAAGGACCTCTGCGGAAAGGTTCTTGGCGACTGGCGGGGCCAGGGTCGACGACTGAGTCGCCTCCTTGGTCTCCGGGGGCGTGCTCGTTCGTTTCCGGGTTGCCATGGGCACCCTCCTCCCCTGTGCGGATCGGTGTGTGGGTGGTGCTTAATTTCAGCCGAGGGCCCCCGCCGGCGAACGGCGGGGGCCCAACGGACCATAACTGTCAGTCGTAGTAGCGGAAGACCAGATCCGCCACGCAGCTCGGCTTCTGCTCATCCTCGATCTCGCAGGTGCACCGCCAGATGGCT
>JAUNRO010000139.1:6928-7968 GCA_030544185.1 Propionibacteriaceae bacterium
CGCCACCCTTGATGTCGTTGACCTCCGGGAGTTCGACCTTCATCCGATAGCGCTTGCCGGTCCGCAGCGGGGCCGGGAAACGAACCTTGTTGACGCCGTAGTTCAAGATGACGCTGTGGCCCTCGACCACGCAGATGTCCCAGAGCAGGCCGGTGGACTTGCCCAGGGTCAGGAAGCCGTACTGAATGGTCGTCCCGTACGGCCCCTCCTTGGCCTTCTCCTGATCGACATGGATCCACTGGTGATCACCGGTCAGATCGGCGAAGGTGTCGATCTCGTCCTGTGTGACGGTGACCCAGTCGCCGGTGCCGATCTCGGTGCCTGCGCGCTCCTTGAGCTCCTCAGTGCCGGTGATGACGAAGGGTTTGCCTTGGTCGCTCATTGTGTTCAAGCCTCCTTGCTGTGGCCCCGACCCTAATGGGCCGGGGGGTGGGGTGTCACTGCCCAATCCGGGCTGGCTCGGTGGATGGACGGGAATGTCCGGATCCGCCGAGCCAACCCGTCGCCGGGCCGGCGTCATCAGATAAGGCCGAGGTCCTTCACGGTGTCGCGTTCCTCGACCAGCTCGGCGACCGATGCATCGATCCGGGCCCGGGAGAAGTCGTTGACCTCGAGGTCCTGGACGATCGAATATTCGCCGTTCGTCACGGTGCACGGGAAGGAGGAGATGATGCCTTCCTCCACGCCATAGGACCCGTCGGACGGCACCGACATGGAGGTCCAGTCGCCCTCGGGGGTGCCCAGGATCCAGTCCCGCATGTGCTCGATGGTGGCGTTGGCCGCGGATGCCGCGGAGGACAGCCCGCGCGCCTCGATGATCGCTGCGCCGCGCTTGGCGACGGTGGGGATGAAGGTGTCGGCGAGCCATGCCTCGTCGTTGACCAGCTCGGCCGCGTTCTTGCCGCCGACCTCACAGTTGAAGAGGTCCGGATATTGCGTCGCGGAGTGGTTGCCCCAGATCGTCATCTTCTTGATGTCGGTGACGGGGACATCCAGCTTCGCTGCCAGCTGGGAGATGGCGCGGTTGTGGTCGAGCCGGG
>JAUNRO010000140.1:0-5647 GCA_030544185.1 Propionibacteriaceae bacterium
ACCGGGACCGTGGCCGAATTCGGCGGTTCTGCGCCGGAACAGAAACTGACGCAGCTGACCGATGTCACCCTCGCCGAGGCGACCGGCTGCGCTCCGGTCGCAGCGACCGCGCTGGCCACCCTCCCGGCCACCGATGCGGAGAAGGAGGCATATGAGGGGATGCTGGTGCACCCGCAGGGCACCTACACGATCACCAACAACTACGACCTGAACCGCTATGGCCAACTCGGTCTGACGTCAGGCGATCAGCCGCTCTACACCGCCACGGACGTGGTGGCCCCCGGCGCGGCCGCTGAGGCGTACGAGGCGGAGAACCAGAAGAAGCTCATCACTCTCGACGACGGTTCGTCGTGGGACTATCAGAACAACAACACCGCCAAGCGGTCGCCGCTGCCCTATCTGAGCCAGGAAACGCCGCGGCGCACCGGCTCGCAGCTGACGTTCACCCAGCCGGTGATCCTCGACTATCGCTTCCAGTGGAACTATCAGCCGACCGGCCAGGTCGTCGGCCACGACGACCCGAACATTCCGGTGACGAGCGAGAACGATCGCGAGGCGCAGGTTCCCGCTGTCGGCGGTGACCTGCAGATCGCGGCATTCAACGTGTTGAACTATTTCACCGATCTCGGCATGGACGAGGCCGGCTGCCAGTACTACGCCGATATGCACGGCACCCCGGTCACCGCACGGAACTGCCAGGTCCGCGGCGCGTGGACCGAAGAGGCGTTCAACGACCAGAAGACCAAGATCGTCGCCGCCGTCAACCAGATGGACGCCGAGATCGTTGCGCTCATGGAGATCGAGAACTCCGCAGGCATCACCTATATCAACCACGCTCGGGACTACACCCTGGCCCAGCTGGTCAGCGAGCTGAACGCCGCGGGCGGAGACTGGGCGTACGCCGAATCCCCCGTCGTCACCCCGAGCAACGAGGACGTCATCCGGACCGCGTTCATCTATCGCAAGTCGGCGGTGCAGACGCTCGGCCGCTCCGAGATCCTGCTCGACGACGCGTTCGCCAACGCCCGCTATCCGCTCGCGCAGAAGTTCAAGATGCGCAGGGCCGGCAAACCGTTCGTGCTCATCGCCAACCACTTCAAGTCGAAGGGCTCCGGTGAGGACGACGGCACGGGCCAGGGCCTGGCCAACCCGTCGCGTGAGGCGCAGGCGCGGGCGCTGGCGACGTGGTCGACCAGGGAGTTCCAGGGCGAGGCGGTGTTCCTGATGGGCGACTTCAACGCGTACGCCAAGGAGACGCCCATCCAGATCATCGAGGCCGCGGGCTATCTGAACCTGGCGAAGGCCTATGAGCCGGAGTCCGCGACCTATCAGTTCGGTGGCCGCGTGGGCTCACTCGATCATGTGCTCGCCAATGCCAAGGCGCAGGAACTCGTGACCGGCGCCGCTGTCTGGGACATCAACGGTGACGAGTCGATCGCGATGCAATACTCCCGCCGGAAGTCCAACATCGTCGATTTCCATGACCCGGGCCCGTTCGCCAGCTCCGACCACGACCCGATCGTCGTCGGTCTCGGCATCGGCCCATCGGCGAAGGGCAAGGCCCGCTGAACGCCACGCTTCAGAGAACCTGCGACACCAAGGTCTCCGCGGCGTCGATGATGCCGACGGTCTCGGCCTGCCAGTTGGGTTCCTGGGAGCGATAGGGGCCGGTGGCCAGCGAGATCACCACGGCCGCGGCGCGGAGCCGGAGCTCGGTGGGGTCGACCCGCTCGTCGAACACCGGCACCCATGTCGCGAGCAGGTGCCGCACCCGGGCGGCCTGCTGGGCGTTCATCCGTTGCACGGTCGACAGGTGGGCGATGAGGCAGGCGAGATCATCGGCGCGACGCCCCGGACCGGCGGTGTCGACGTCGAGCAGCCCACAGATCTGACCCCCCGCGACGTGCACCTGCCCCTCGTGGAAATCGCCGTGGGTCGGCTCGTTGCCGCGCGGAATCGGCGCGAGCCCCTGCTCGATCTCGTGGCAGAGCCAGTTGAGCCGGTGCTCCAGCGTCGGCATCGCCTTGATGATCATGTTCGTGTAGTGCCGCACCGCCTCCGCCCACGGTGGGCGCCTGGGCAGGGCGGCGACCTGACGGGGCATCGAGTCGAGCACCCAGATCAGCTGCTCCGCTGTGCACGGCGGCTCGGGATCGAAGATCGCCCGGCTCAGTGGCTTGCCCGGCAGCTCATCGAGGACCAGGAGGCAATCGGGGGTGGCGACCGCGATGCGGGGGGCCGGCACGCCCGCGCCCCGCAGCAACTCGTGGCGCGCCTTCACCTCACCGAACAGCGTTTCCCGCAGCACCTTCACATAGAACACCGTCCGCCCGATCCCCTGCCCGGGGTCGGGCTGCACGGTTGCCCGCAGCACTGCCCGGCGCCGCGGCCGATAGCCGATCATGTCCAGGCGGACCTGATTGGGCCGCACCGGGATCCGCAGCACCGGCGACAGCAGCGTCGCCATCGCCTCCGGATAGGCGGCCCGAGCCAGACCCGGCAGGTCCGGATCCTTCGGATAGAGCCAGACCACGGCCTCCCGATCGCCGTCGGCAAAGATCTCGGCACGCTCATCGGTCGGCGCGCGCCCGTGGGCCCGGGCGCTGACGCCCAACAGTTCCTTGCGCCGCCCATAGGGCCAGTCGACAACGGCGCTATAGGTGGCGGTCGTCGACCGGTTCGGATTGGCATCGACGTGATCGAGGGACCAGGACACGAGCGTGCCCCCGGCGTGCCGCACCGCCGCGGCCAGCAACGGCGCCACCTGGTTGGTGGTCAACAGCCGCGAACCGTCCGCATCCGGCCGGCGCTGACCACCCGGAGACGTCGCGCCCATGGTCCTCCTGTCAGATCAGCATGCCGATCTTGTCATACACCTCCGCGGTGGTGGCGTGCGCCACGGAGCGTGCCCGCTCGGCTCCGTCGGCCAGGATCCGTTCGAGCTCGCCACGATCCGCCAGCAACTCCTGGGCCCGGCCGCGCACCGGCCGCAACTCGTCGGCGACGGCCTCGGCGACGGCAACCTTCAGGTGGCCATACAGCTTGCCGGAGAATTCCTCCACGAGCGCCGGAATCGGCGTACCCGATATCGCCGACAGGATCCGCAGCAGATTCGAGACCCCTGGCTTGTTCTCCTCGTCATAGCCGATCTCGGCGCCGGAGTCGGTGACCGCGGACTTGAACTTCTTGGTGTTCTTCTTCTCCTCGTCGAGGATGTTGACCAGCCCGTTGGGCGAGGCTGCGGACTTCGACATCTTGACCGTCGGCTCCTGCAGGTCCTGAATCTTGCCGACCGACGCGAGGATGTGCGGCTCGGGCACGACGAACGTCTCGCCATAGCGGGCGTTGAACCGCTCGGCGAGGTCACGAGTCAGCTCCAGGTGCTGGCGCTGGTCCTCTCCCACCGGGACTCTGTCTGCCTGATAGATGAGAATGTCGGCGGCCATCAGCACCGGGTACGTGAACAGGCCGACGTTCGTGGTGTCGACCCCCCGCTTGGCGGCCTTGTCCTTGAACTGGGTCATCCGCGAGGCCTGACCGAAACCGGTCAGACAGGCCAGCGTCCACATCAGCTGGGTGTGCTCGGGGACCTGGGACTGCACGAAGACGACCGAGCGCTCCGGGTCGATGCCGGCGCCGATGATCTGGGCGGCGGTCGCGAGCGTGCGCTCGTGCAGTTCGTCGGGCGACGGCCATTCGTTGTAGGAATGCAGGTTCGCCACCCCGAAGAACGCCTCGAACTCGTCCTGCATCCCGACCCACTGGCGCAATGCACCGAGGTAATTCCCCAGATGCATGGAATCGGCGGTGGGCTGGGCCAGGGACAGGGCACGAGGCTTGGAGTTCATGGCCGTCATTGTTCACCCCCCAGCTCGGTTTCAGCCACCGAGTTCAAGCGGCGCAACCGGATGCGCGCCGCGCGGCGCCCATCGAGCTCGGTCACCGCGAGCGCGACCGGCACCAACTCATCCCCCTCGGGCGCGTCGTCGCGAGCGAGGGACACCTCGATCTGGTCGCCCTCCACCGGCAGCCTGCGCAACTGGGCCATCACATAGCCGGCGAGGGTGTCATAGGGCCCCTCCGGAAGGACATAGCCCGTCTCGTCGGCGAAGTCCTCCAGCGAGAGCAACCCCTCGAGGTGGCGGGTGTCGACCTCCACCGGCACCGCCTCGGCCACCACGTCGTATTCGTCGGTGATGTCACCCACCAGTTCCTCGACCAGGTCCTCCATCGTGACGATCCCTGCCGTCCCACCGTATTCGTCACGCACGATCGCCAGGTGCGCGGCATCGCGGCGCATCTCGCTCAGCGCCCGCAGCACCTTGACGGTCTCGGGGAACGCCAGCACCGGGCGGACGAACTCGATCACCGGAGTCGAGCGGGTCGCGACCTCGGGATCGAACAGGTCCCGCACGTGCACGAACCCGGCGATGTCATCGGCGGAGTCGCGGGTCACCGGATAGCGCGAGTGGGGCGCATCGACCATGAGGCGGACGGCCTTGTACGCGGGCAGTTCGCCGTCGAGAAATTCCACTTCCGTGCGCGGGATCATGACCTCCCGCAGGGAGCGCTCGCCGGCGTCGAACACGTCGTCGACGATCCGGCGCTCCTCATCGCCGAGGGTCAGCGACGCCGACACCATCGACCGGATCTCCTCGTCGGTGACCTCCTCGCGCGAGGCCTTCGGGTCGCCCCCGAGGATCCGGACGACAACATCGGTGGAGACGCCGAGGAACCAGATGACCGGCTTCAGCACGGTCGCGATGCCGTTGATCATCGGTGCCAGCGCGAGGGAGAACCCCTCGGCGCGCTGCATCGCGAGGCGCTTCGCAGTGAGTTCGGACAGCACGATCGAGAAATAGGAGATAGCGATCGTGACCAGCACCAGCGCGATGGTGGGCGCCGCGGGCACCCCTTGGCGGGCGAGGAAGTCACCGAAGGCGGCCGCGATGGTCGCGCCGCCGAACGACGCGGACAGAAAACCCGACAGCGTCACGCCGATCTGGACCGCGGAGAGGAACATGTTGGGGTTGGAGCTGAGCTTGCCCACGAGGGCCCCACGCTTGCCGCGCCCGGCCAGTTGCTTGACCTGGCTGTCGCGCAGCGAGACCAGCGCGAGCTCGGCGCTCGCGAAGACTCCGCCGATGACGATGAAGACGAAGATCAGCAGAACATCGGTCACCATGCCGAGCGGCACCACCACACGGAGACAGGGCCCAGCAGATCGGGCGCGTGGCTATCGGACTCGGGACTGTCGGGCTCCGGACTGGCAGCAGGCATGGCGCACAGCTTAAAGGACTTGGCGCGTCCCGGACCCGTCCGCTTGAATCCCGCCATGATCACGCGTGCACCGGGCTGGCCCGCCGAGGGCCTGCGTTGGCCCGATTCGGTGCCCACCCTGATCGATCCGGAACGCCGGGTCGTGCTGCGAGCCCACCGCGGGGACGACCTCGAGCGGCTGGTGGAGATGTGCGCCGATCCGGAGTTCGCGCGCTGGACGACGGTCCCCTCGCCCTATGGGCTCACCGAGGGGCAGGCATTCCTCAGCTCAGCGCTGCCGGGTCAGGTGGACGGCGGGCAGGCGATGGTGTGGGCGATCGAGGCCATCGATGCCGAGCGGCGCGCCCAGGGCGGTCCGGCGCAGTTC
>JAUNRO010000140.1:5665-7874 GCA_030544185.1 Propionibacteriaceae bacterium
ACGTGCGGATGGTCGGCGATGGCCGTGGGGAGCTCGCGTTCGGCCTGCATCCGGGCGCGCGCGGGCTGGGTCTGGCAACCCGCGCGGGCCGGCTCGTGCTCGACTGGGCGTTCGAGATCGCGGGCCTGCAGGCCGTGATCTGGCAGGCGGCGGTCGGCAACTGGGCCTCGCGGCACGTCGCGGCGGCACTGGGGTTTCGTCACGAGGGGGTGCGCCGGGCGGCACTCGCCCAGGACGGAGCGCTGCTCGATGCCTGGACCGCGACCCTGCTCCCCCACGATCCCCGCGTGTCGGTGGCCCCACCCCGCCAACCTGTGCTCCGCAACGACACGGTGACGCTGCGGCCGTTCGTCGAGGATGATCTGGCGCGGATCGTCGTGGCCTGCGCCGACCCACTCACCCAGCATTGGCTGACCGCGCTGCCTCGTGGCTATGGGCTGGGCGATGCCGCGATGTTCCTCGAGTGGTCCAAGGAGGGAGCGGCGGCCTTCACCCACTGGAACTGGTGTGTGACCGCACCGGGCAGCGACGACTGCCTCGGTGCCGTCTCGCTGTCGCGGCTGGACCACGGCTCCGGGTCGGGGGAACTGGGCTATTGGGCCCATCCCGATGCCCGGGGGCGCGGTGTCATGGGGGCCGCGGCGCGCCTGGCAGCCGATTTCGCGCTGGGTGAGCTCGCGGGCCCCGGGCTCCCCGGGGATCGCCTGCACCGCACGGTGACGATCCGGGTCGCCCCCGGGAACACGGCCTCCCAGGCAGTGGCCCGCGCCGCCGGAGCGGAGCCGGTGGGCCGGCTGCCGGAGGCCGAGCGGCTGGGCGATGGGACCTGGAGTGACCTGTTGCTCTTTGCGCGCGTGCGCGGGCGTACGCCGGAGTCGGCGGGCTGACGCGCCCGGGCCGCTGCGCCGCGGTGGGGTGTGTGTGCGAGAGACTCGGGGCGTGCGCAAGTGGATCGTTGTCAGCGCGGCCGTCGCCGCGACCATGGGGCTCGCCGGCTGTGGCGGCACCACCGTGAGCGGCACCGTGCCCACCCCTTCGGCGACCGCCCCGCGGACGCCGACCCCTCGACCCACCACGCCCACCCCCACCCCGCCGGAACAGCGGGTGTTCGTCGACGGGCCGCCCGCGATCCAGATCCAGACCCAGGAGGGGACGGCCACGGTCGCCGTCCGGCGCTATTCCTGGCAGCGCACGGCGATCAGTGGAGAGTTCGCTCCGCCGAAGCACCGCTATCTGGTGCTCGACATCGCGGTCACGGCCACGGGCGGCAAGGTCCAGGCCAACCCGCTGTATTTCACCGTCCGCACCGGAAGCGGCGACGAAGTCGGATCGGTCCTGGGCGCGGACGGCAACGAGCCACTGTTCACCTCGAAGGAGCTGACCCCGCCGGGCGTCGCGGAGGGCATGGTCACCTTCGACACCCCGGCCGAACCGGTGGTGCTGATCGTGGCCGACGAACTCGGCAACCAGGCCGGGCAGATCCCCCTTGGGGCGCCGGACACTGCGGCAGACTGACGCCATGACGCTGACCGCCGCCCACCTCGACCGCGCCGCCGGAGTGCTCGTCGGCCAGGCCTGCGGGGATGCCCTCGGCGTGCCCTATGAGTTCGCGAGCCCGCCCACCGGGGAGCCCGAGATGCGCGGCGGCGGGCTCGGGCCCTATGCACCGGGCGAGTGGAGCGATGACACCCAGATGGCGATCTGCATCGCCCGCGTCGCGGCCACCGGCACCGACCTCACCTCGGCACCGGCGCTCGACGAGATCGCCGCCGCGTTCGAACGCTGGCTGACCGACGGCGCAAGCGATGTGGGCGTCCAGACCGGGACGCTCCTGCGGTCGGTGGCCCGGCTCGAGGGCCCGCGCGGGGAGGTGCTGCGCGAGGCGAGCCGGCTGAACCACGAGCACACCGGCCGCACCGCCGGCAACGGCGCGCTGATGCGGACCGCAGTGGTCGGCCTCACCCGCCTGGGCGACCGGGAGGCCACGGCGGCGGCGGCCAGGGGCGTGGCCGAGCTCACCCACTTCGACCCGCTCGCGGCGGACTCCTGTGTGCTGTGGTGCGAGCTCGTGCGCCGCGGCGTCGTCGAGGACGCGCTGGCCCCGCTCGACCTCGATCTGATCCCGGCCGAACGCCAGGACCGGTGGCGGGAATGGATCGATGAGGTGATCGCTGATCCCACTCCCGCGCGGTTTCCCAACAACGGTTAC
>JAUNRO010000141.1 GCA_030544185.1 Propionibacteriaceae bacterium
CAGCAAAACCAGCAGGATTGCGACGCCGGTGCGGGCCAGACGCAAGGCCCTGCGGTGCTGGCGGAGGTTCTCGCCATAAAGGGCGTCCCGGTCGGTTCCGCTGATGGCGGCTGCCAGGTCGGCGAGCCGTTCCGTGAAGCGGGGGTCCTCCACAGATCCCGGATCGTCGAACCACGTCAGGTCGGTCCAGCGCGGTTCCTCGTCGAAGGCGTTCCGCAGGATGGCTGGGATGGCCGTCGAGCTGTCGGTGAAGCAGTTCCGCGACCGGTCCCACTCAAGGTGGCCGGCAGCGTGCACCAGAAGGATGCTGTCGGAATCCTTGTGGCTCAACCACCATTCGAGCTCTCGCTCGACATACTCGCTCTCGGCCGCACCAGGTGTCGCGATCAGGACAAGCCACGGGGCATTCCCCATCACCTGGGTGATGCTGCCCCACAGCGCCGAACGCGCCGAGAGGGACGCGTCATCGCGGAAGATGCGTCTGGCGCGGAGCTGGTTCCACGCCTTCCCGAACCGCTCCAGTTCCTTCTGGGGGGGCCAGGGCAAGGGTGGAGGACGAGGCACGCGAGTAAGAGATGAAAGCGTCGTAACTCTCAGGCATCTCAGGGAACCATCCTCTGGCCACTTCTTGACAGGGACAGGGTAGTTGCACTACGTCGCAAGTTCTGCGAGTGCGCAGACCGACCCCAAGAGCGGTAGGCTGGTATCGCTATCGTGGCTGGTCACATCCGAAGCGTCGATCTCGTGGGGGTCCGCTCGACCAGCCCGCATCTCGAGGCGTCTGCCAGCCACGGCTGCCCAGGCGTCGGCCGCCCTCCGGGTGCGGCGCGGGCTCAGTCCCGCCGGGGCACGACCGACCGCTCCGAGGAGGAGTACGTGGCTCAAGGAGCCCAGCGCTCGAAGGGCGCTCGCACGCGCCAGAACGGTGCGTCCACGCGCCACAACGGCGCGCGCAACCGCAACCAGCGGCGACCCCAGCGCGACAACGAGGGCATCATCCCCGTGCTCGCCAAGGCCGTCCGCGAGGTCGAGGCCGCTGTCCAGCGGGGGCGGGTACAGGCCTCCACGCGCACCAGTTTCCAGGTGGTGGCTCTCCTCGTCCGCGAGGAGCGGGCCCGCCTCAAGGCGGACGGGGCGAAACCCGGGGGCCGGGGCGCGGAGGACCTGAAGCGCCTCGACGGCATCGCCACCATCCTGGCGACGACGGCTGCCCGCGACCATTCCCTTCTCGGGCTGCTGGCCGATGACGCCGTGGTCACGGACCGCGCGCGGTCGCTGCGCCGCGAGCTCCTGGAGGCGGCCGGGATCGACGTGCCGGACGAGCCCGCGCCTGAGGCCGAGCCCGACGAGCCGGTCGAGCCCATGCCAGCCGAGCAGCGCCGCGTGGTGCCCCAGTCGGTCATCTCGCGCCAGCTCGCCAACCCCTTCCTCCCGCCCGACCTTTCTGCCGTCGCCCAGCGCTCGGTCAAGCCGCGCCGACTCGCAGGATGGGAGCTCATCGAGCCGCTGCTCCGGTCCTTCGAGGACGGCGGTGCCGCGTCGTCCATGGACCTGCCGGATCCGGTCAGCGCCCGGGTCGCGGGTGGGCTGGAGCTCATGCCGCACCAGGCGAGCGTGGTCACAGCCGCGGCGGAGGGCCACCGGACGTTCCTGCTCGCCGACGAGCCCGGCCTGGGCAAGACCGCCCAGGCGCTGCTCGCCGCGGAGGCGGCAGCGGCATACCCCTTGCTTGTCGTCGTCCCCAACGTGGTCAAGATGAACTGGGCGCGCGAGGCCGAGCTGTGGACGCCCCAGCACCCGGCGACCGTTGTCCACGGCGACGGCGACACGATCGACGGCTTCGCCGACATCATTATCGTCAACTACGAGGTGCTCGACCGGCACGTTGGCTGGCTCGGGACGCTGGGGCTGCGCGGCATGGTGGTCGACGAGGCGCACTACATCAAGAACAAGAAGTCGCAGCGCTCCCAGAACGTCCTGCAGCTCTCCGAGCGGATCCGCGCGCGGACGGCCAACCCGCTGCTCATGGCCCTCACCGGCACCCCGCTGATCAACGACATCGAGGACTTCACGGCGATCTGGCAGTTCCTCGGGTGGATCGACGAGACCAGGCCGGTCGGTGAACTGATGACGGCGCTCGAGGAGACTGGTCTGACCCCGGCCGACCGCGGCTTCTCCAGGGCCGCGCGCGCGGCCGTCGTCGACCGTGGCATCGTCCGGCGGCGCAAGGTGGACGTGGCCGCCGACCTGCCCGCGCGCCGCGTGGCCGACGTCCCGGTCGAGATCGAGGGCGAGGCTGGCCGGTCCATCCGGGCCGCCGAGGAGAAGCTCGCCCGTCGCCTGGTGGATCGCTACGACCGCACGCTGGAGGCGCGGCAGCAGGGCGTCCACATGGACGGCATCGACCACGACCTCGTGCGCCAGGTGGCCACGTGGGAGCGGTCGAGGAAGACCACGAAGGCGTCCGAGGAGAACGTCTTCACCATGATGCGGCGCATCGGTCAGGCCAAGGCCGGCCTCGCCGCCGACTACGCCGCACAGCTGGCCCGCAGCGCCGGCAAGGTCGTCTTCTTCGCCAAGCACATCGACGTCATGGACACCGCCGAGGAGACCTTCGTCAAGCGGGGCCTGCGGTATGCCTCCATCCGCGGCGACCAGACGGCCTCGGCCCGGCAGAAGCAGATCGACGCGTTCACGAACGACCCGGACGTCGCCGTCGTCGTGTGCTCGCTGACGGCCGCCGGCGTCGGGGTGAACCTGCAGGTCGCCTCCAACATGGTGCTCGCCGAGCTGTCCTGGACTGACGCCGAGCAGACCCAGGCGATCGACCGTGTGCACCGCATCGGGCAGGACGAGCCGGTGACAGCCTGGCGGATCATCGCGGCGGAGACTCTGGACACCAGGGTCGCCGAGCTGATCGACAGCAAGGCCGGGCTAGCGGCTCGCGCGCTGGATGGGGCGGACCAGGAGGTCGAGTCTTCGGACGTGCAGCTCGAGGCGTTGGTGACGCTCCTGGAGGACGCGCTGGCGGAACGGATCAGCGCTCGAATCTAGTCAACCGTTAGCACGCAGGCGCGAGTGACCCACACCGGAATGGGGCCGGTTCGTCTCGCCATCACTCGTGCGAAGTCCCATGGCCGTGCGGTGTCTGAGCTCGGCTCACGACGGGGTAGCCACGAGTGGTGTGCACGAGGCTGACCCCATCTTTGGGGGCCAGATGGCGCCAATCTGGTCGGAATGACTCCTTGAACTGGCCTCCAGACGGACGACCGCTCATCGGCTCTCGCCGGAGTATTGCAGCGCAGGCGCGGTAACGTAGGCCGCTCCCGTACCCAAGCAAGGTAGGGGACCCGACCCAGATCTTGGCACCGGTCTCAGACGACTGATGCTGCCCCGTGCGCTCGCTCTTATCGCTTAATCGAGGCGGATGAGCGGGACCCCCGCATCGGCGAGATCCTCATACAATTCGCCGAGTGGGGCGCGACCTCCTCGTTGGTCGCACTGCGTGAAGACAAGCCGCTCGGCAGCGCGCGACACTCCGACGAAGAACGTCATAGTGGACTCGATCGTATCGCGGGTGTGAGCCCACCACTGGTCGCGGTCCAGGCCGATGAAGAACACCGTGTGGTACTCGAGGCCCTTGCTTCGGTGGACCGTGAGGAGGGGGACTGCGTCCGCATCATTGAAAGCTTCAGGGAAGGCATCCCACGAGTCGACTCTTCGAATGACCTGAGCGACCCTAATCTTGAAGGCGTCCAGGATGACTTGGATGTCTTCGGGTCGATCGCCGAAGACGCGCTTGGCGCCAGCGGAGTCAAGGTTGGCGAATCGGGCGAGCTTCTCTGTGAGTGCCTGAGTGACTTGTTCGTGCAGGTCAGGCGCTGCGTCGAACTCAAGTGGTGTCTGGGCGAACCACCAGCGGAGGTCCCCGAGGAAGTCAGTGAGGTCGTCCTCAAGTTGCGTTCCGACTTCGCGGTCGTGCGAGGGGGATACGGCACGTCCTAAGAGATCCGTGACTTCCTGCCAGACTTGTGGCTGGCCGCCGCGAGTGGTGGCGAGTCGGACGACGCCCACGAGCAGATGTACGAGGTCGTCTTTCAACAGGTCGAGGAGGCGCATTTTGCCGACCTCGGCGTCGTCGTTGCGCAGCTTGAGCCCGACGGCGTGGAGAGCCTCAGTGAGCAGTGGCTCCAGGTCGGCGACCTTCTGGCGGGCAATGAGGGCGAATTCGCTCGGGTGCCGTCCAGACTGTTCGATGTCGGAAGCGATCCAGGCTGCGATGGCCTGTGCCTCGCGCTCGGCCGTGGCGAACGACCACACCTCGATCAGCGACCCCCCAACCGCCCGTGCGACCTGGGACTCTTGATGCTGGGTCTGCGGATCAAGCCGCTTCGCGAACCGGTGTTGCAGGTCGACGAGCTGCTGGGTGGAGCGGAAGTTCGAGACGAGGGCGAAAGGCTCTGCCGCGAAGTCGTGCTCGAACTGAGTGAACGCGTCACTAAGAGCTCCGGCCCAGCCCATAATGCGCTGCTTGCGATCGCCCACGGCGGTGACTGTCGTGCCGTGACCTGCGAACACCGACTTCAGGAACGAGTATTGGGCGTAGGTCGTGTCTTGAAACTCGTCGATGAAAACGAAGGGGTAGGTCGCCTGGAGCGCCCGCTGGAGTTGGGGACTAGTGCGGATCATCAGCTCGGCAAGACGGTTGAGCATGATGAAGTCAACCACTGGGTTCCGGTTCCCCAGGTAGGTGCGCGCCCACCATTGCTGGACGGCGTACTCGCGGGCGGTCGTCGGCGGCGGCTGCTCGGACGGCTCGGAGGGCAGGTCAAAAGCGCCGAGGACGTTCGGCAGGAACGAGGAGGCCGAGATTGAATGGACCTCGCCCTGGAGCCCGTCAGGTGCCGTTGCCGCGATATCGCTGAGGAACGCCTCGATCTCCGCTTTGCTAGAGAACTCGATCTTGTAGGTTTCCTCGAATGCCCATTCCTGCGGCAGAAGCCGGGTGAAGCGGTCGACGATGGACTTGGTGAACGCGTCGAAAGTCATCGAAGTGAAACGGCTGGCATGCTCAGGGAGGCGGGCTTGGACTCGGCGTCGAAGGTTCGCCGCGGCGTCGCGCTTGAAGGAGATCGCGAGGATCTGCTGCGGTGGCCGGCAGATCCCCGTCTCGAGGAGGTAACTGCCGCGCTGGGCAAGAAACTCTGTCTTACCGGCGCCAGGCCCGGCTGTCACGGATGCGGACCCGGCGCGTAATGCGTGCCACGCGGCCTCTTCCAGGTCGTCGATGCCCTGAGGTCGCCATGAAGCCGGATCGGTACTCATGTTGTGGAGACCGCTTTCTCGATCCGGTCGATGAGACGCCCAATCCGCGGGGGTGGCTTCGCCAAGTCCTCCTTCGTGATGAACGACAGCGCTCGCAGGTGCGTGCTCGGCTTAGACTGGTTGACGAACAGATACCGGTACCACCGCAGGTCCTCCATCGCCTGCTCCGAGTTCCAGTACTCGATTTCTGGTCTGTCCTCGGTATCTCCGAGAACGGCATCCCGCGCATCGCCCGTCGACCGCGGCCCGGTCCTTCCGGCCTCGAGATGGCTGGTGTAGGCGTCGCGATAGTGCTGCAGGAGAGCCATGTCGAGGTCAAGCGGGACGCAGAAATAGGTGCCCCACTTCTCGAGGTGATCCAGCCACGCCTTGATCTGGTCCCTGGTGAGCCCCTTGATGTCGTCGGTCGAGTTGAAGTCCTCGATGCCCGCTGTTCCATCGAAGGGATCGATCCCATTTTCGATCAGACGTGTGCAGGCGTCTCGGAGGCGGCCTTCGCCTCCGCCGCCGCGGCCCCAGTCGAAGTCGAGGAGAGTGGCGTGCGGGATGCCCAGTTGGTTGAGCAGCCTCCAGAAGTGATTCGTGTGCCGGCCTCCGAGGGGGATGAAGGCTACGAACGACTGGTCGATGTGTATGTCCCGGGCGGCGGCCAGCCTGGGTACGACGACCTCCTCGGAGTCACCCTCACCCAATACGACGAAGCGGGCGAAGTAGAGCTCGGGGTGAGCGTGGACTGCTTCGCGTAGATACTTGCCCGCGTCGGTGGTGTCAGCGGGCAGAAGGATCGGGTTGACGCGGGTCGTCCGGGTGGCCCCGTCGACCCTGAAGTGTCGGATCTTCTCCGGTTCAATCCTGGCTACGGCGCTGGCCGAGTGGCTTGAGATCACGGCTTGCGCGCGGCCTGAGGCCGTGACGTCTTTCAGCTGCTGAACCACGCGCGACAGGAAATAAGGAGAGAGGTTGTTCTCTGGCTCCTCGATCGCTAGGAGCGTGAGGGTCGGGAGGGCCGTCGCGGTGACATCAAACTTGTCGTCGTGGGTGCCGGTGGCGATTCCCGACTCTAGGTCGAGAATGGCTGCGGTCATGGCGATGTGAAGCAACGACTGCTGTCCATCACTGAGCTCTCGGGCCGAGCGTGCTCGGCCCGTCGCCGACGGCTCGAACAACATCTCGGCGTTGGTGACCAGAAGACTCATGTCCCGACTGACCGGTTCGAACACGGGGTTGCGTTCAGTGCTTAGGTGATGCAGCTGCTGCCACCGTCCGGCTATCGCATCGGTGACAGTGGAAACCACTGCTTCATCCTTGAATCTATCCGAGAGCGTGGCCGCGGCGGCGAGAGTCTCGTCGCGGAAGTCGTCGGACCACACGCCTGCACGCCACAGTCGTCCGCGAAGGAATGAAGCTACGTGGCGGGCACCATCCCTTGTCGCCGGCACGTAGACCATCTGGATTCGGTTGCGGTCCGATGGACGAAGCTGCGCCCAACTATCGCCGTATTCGTCGTCGAAGTTGAACACAACACGGCGGGTGTCCTCAATGGTGCCTTGGACGGGGCCTTCGGCTGTCCACCTCGCGTCGAGCACAATCCTCAGCTTGAGGCTCTGGCCGTCGAAGGCGGCCATATGTGCGAAGAACTCCGGGACAGTTGCCGAGGCATCAGCGCTGGGGTCGGCCAACTCGGGGAAAGCGAACACGGCGTCAATCCGCATTGTCCGGATGGTCGCCGGGGTGGTCTCGCTGTCAGGGACGTGGAAGTCCTCGACTCGGACCTGGCGCTGCTCGGCCACTACGCTGAATAGCCTGAGGAGTGCTTGGCAGGCCGCCGTCTTGCCCGAGGCGTTCATTCCTAGCAGCGCGGTCAACTGCTGGTCGAAGGTGATGGTGTGCGCTTCAGGGCCGAAGCACTGGAAATTGGTCAGCGTGACTCGTTCGAGGTACATCGATGCTGCTCTCTGCTCGTACTCGGCACATCTACCAGCCATGTTACGGGCTCTTCCCAGTTGCGGTGGGGTCAGAGGTTGAGTCCGCCGCCGATGAGGAGCATGCGAAGTCTGTTCCACGTGCGAAGGGTCCGGCCGAGCCTGGCGATCTCAGGGGCGGGCAGGAGGGGGAGCTCGCGACGATGCGCTCGGCGATCGCTCGACCCTTGGCCTTGGTCGACCTGCTTGTACGCCGACCGGAGCAGCTGTGCGGCCTGCCAGGTCAGGTCGACCTCCTCGTGCTCCTCGCGGGCGGCGAACGCCCGCTCGCTCCGCGCGCTTTGCCTGTCGCTGAGGTTCTCGGCGCCAGCGCGCAGGTTGCTTGGATGCCGTAGAGCGGGTCGCCCTTACGGCCCCGGCGGCCGGTGGTCTCCTGCTGGTTTCGGCGTCTGACGGTCCACCATCCCAGTCAGCTCCTTCGGCCCCAGACCACCGTCCTGGGGTGCCTGGGTGGGCACGTGGGAACAGTTGGGTCGGTCCGGGGCGCGGTGGCGGCATTGCTGTCGCTCCGTTTCCCCGG
>JAUNRO010000142.1 GCA_030544185.1 Propionibacteriaceae bacterium
TCGCCGCAATCGGCGCGATCGCAGTGCGCAACTATTGGGAGGCCGCCGCGGTGACCTTCCTGTTCGCCATCGGCCATGCACTGGAGACGGCGACGCTCAACAAGACCCGTTCCGCGCTGGCCGAGCTGATCGCGGTCGCGCCCGATAGCGCCATCGTCCTGCGTGACGGTGAACAGATCGAGGTCCCGGCCGCCGAGGTCGCCCCCGGCGAGACGGTGCTGGTGAAGAACGGCACGAAGGTGCCGGTCGACGGCGTCGTCTCCGGTGGCGCCGGCGCACTCGACGAGGCGTCCATCACCGGTGAATCCATTCCGGCCGAGAAGTCCGAGGGCGACACCGTTTTCGCAGGCACGATCGCCACCGGAGGCTTCCTGCAGGTCACCGCGACCGGCGTCGGGGCCGACACCACGCTCGCGCGCATCATCCACCGGGTCGAGGAGGCCCAGGACGCCAAGGCCAAGACGCAGGCGTTCATGGACCGGTTCTCGAAGTGGTATACCCCGGGCATCATCGTCCTCGCCCTCGCGGTCGGGCTCATCACTCGCGACATCGTGCTGGCCTTGACCCTGCTCGTCATCGGCTGCCCCGGCGCCCTGGTCATCTCCATCCCGGTCTCCATCGTGGCCGGCATCGGCCGCGGCGCGCGGGACGGCATCCTCATCAAGGGCGGCGAGTTCCTGGAGACCTCGGCCAGGATCGATGCCGTCGCGCTCGACAAGACTGGCACGCTTACCGAGGGCCGGCCCCAGCTGACCGATGTGGTCGCCCTGCACCCCGAATTCTCCCGTGACGACGTCCTGCTGCTGGCCGCCCAGGCCGAGGCCGGCTCCGAGCATCCACTCGCCCGCCCGATCGTGGAGGCCGCCGCCGAGCAGGGCCTGGGCGCCCCGGGCCTGCCCGAACACACCGAGCCCGTCCCGGGCAAGGGCATCGTTGCCATCATCGACGGCCACCGCATCGCGGTCGGCAACCTGGCGCTGATCCGGTCCGAGCAGTCCGCGCCCAACGCTTCCGGCGCGGCCGGAATCGTCTCGGAACTCGCCGCAGCCGGGCGTACACCCATGGTTGTCGCGCGCGACGGACACGTCATCGGCGTGGTCGCGGTGGCCGACCGGATCCGCACCGATGCCCCTGAGATGGTCCGTCGCCTGCATGCGGCCGGGGTCAAGAAGGTCGTCATGCTCACCGGCGACATCGAGCCCGTCGCCCGGGCGGTCGCCGCCCAGGTGGGTGTCGATGAGGTACGCGCCGGTCTGCTGCCCGAGGACAAGCTCGACGCGGTGGCGGAGCTGAAGCGCCAGGGCTATACGGTGGCGATGGTCGGCGACGGCGTGAACGATGCGCCCGCCTTGGCCACGGCGGACATCGGCGTCGCGATGGGTGCCGCAGGGACCGCAGTGGCGATCGAGACAGCTGACATCGCGTTGATGAAGGACAATCTGCTCAAGCTGCCCGAAGCAGTCTCGCTGGCCCGGCGCACGGTCAACAACATGCGCCAGAACATCACGGTCGCGCTGCTCACCGTCGCCGTTCTGCTGGCCGGCGTCCTCTTCGGCGGTGTGACGATGGCGATCGGCATGCTCGTCCACGAGGCCTCGGTGCTCGTCGTGATCGTCAACGCGATGCGGCTCCTGCGCAGGCGCAGGGAGCCGCAGTACGCCCCAGTCGCCCAGCCCACCGAACACGCTGTCAGTGATGCCCGAACTCATCAGGCAGCGTGAGAGCCCACGATTATCTGCAATGAAGAACCAACGGCTGCGCCCCTTGCGGCGCGGGGCCGCCTCCTGCCTTTCAAGCCCAAGTGGATGCCGCGCAAAGCACAGGAGGCACGTCTAGAATGACCGACCGAAAGAGAGGTGATCCGATGCGTTCGCCGAGCGCCAAGCATCCCGGGCGTCGCAAACTCCACAGCGACCCCCCGAAGGTGTCGGACCTTCCCAAGGCCCCCGCCTACATCGGCAGCCCGGAACACAAGCGTCACCTAACCTCGGAGTGGCGTCAACCACAGCCCCGGTCAGACGCGACGCCCTGTCCCATTCTGGCGCGTGAGACGATCGCGGAGTGGCTGGCCGAAGCCTTCGCCAAGGGCTGGGTCTCCCAACTCACCGAAGGCGGATTCCCTCGCTATGCCTGGATCCAGAAGGACGACGCGTGGTTCGAAGCCCGCCTGACAAATCAAGGTTTGGGGCACTACAAGGGATACCCGGTCTCTATCAATGATCTGCCGTCGGCGCTGCGGAGGCAGACATGAGTTTTGTCGTGCGCTTTGACTGGGGGGACGGCGGCGACATTCAGTCACCAGAACTGCAGGCGACTTGGGGTGAATTGCGGATCGAGATCGCTGGCCAGCCGGTGACGGCTGTGCAGGCTGCCTCCGGTGGGGCACGCACCAGCGTGAACGTCAGCGCCTACCCCTTGGCTGAGTGGTTCGTTGAGAATTGGTTCGCCATTTTTGAGTTCCAGCACGCCGACGACCGGCCGGAGACTCCAGCAACCAATCTCCGCCGCGCAGGTGAAGGCATGTGCTGGCCCGACCTGCTCTTGGCAGCCGAAGGTGACGTCGTTCTCTGCGAATGGTCAAGCGGCCGGTCAACCTGGCGGTCGCCTACTTTTTCTTGGTGCCGGTCGTGAGTTCGTTGCACGCGACGAGGTCGAGTCAGCATTGGACGAGTTCATCACCAGCGTGATCTCGCGCCTCCATGCAGGCGGACTGACCCAGACCACCTTGGAGCGTCGGTGGAGCACACTACAGACTCTTTCGCCGGATGAACGTGAGTTCGCAGTTGCAGCCGCGCATTTGGGCCTCGATCCGTTCGACACGACGGACGCACAGGACGCGGTCCTGCTGTCTGCGGCCGAGAATGTGCCCGGAGATCTTCTGCTGGAGCTTCTCGACAGCACGGACCCCAGCGGCCTCGCGAACGCCGTCGCCTGGACCCGTAAGGCAGCGAGTGCGGTGCAGGTAAGCGAGACACCCGTACCTCCGCTGCACCAGCATGAGACGTCGGCGCTCCAGACGCCGTGGCAGGTCGGATATTGGGCCGCGCGACGTTTCCGTAAGGATTTCGCTGCACAAGCCGGGCAGCCGTTCGAGATCGATCGATTCGTCAAGTTCACAGTGGAGGGACAGCAGGATTCGGGCGGCGTCGAGGCTTATTCCGAGTCTCGCGATCACCGAACCGGATTGGTCCTTCCTGCAGATATCCGTTCTGGCTCCCGGCGGTTCGCCCAAGCACGTGCTTTAGGACAGTGGTACGTATTTCGACAGTCCCACAGCCTGCTGCCGCCCACCCACACATGGCAGCAGCAGGCTGCTCGTGCCTTCGCTGCGGAGCTGCTGCTGCCCGGGGACGACTTGGCCGTGGTCGTTCATGGCGGAGGACGCTGGACCCAGGCCATGGAGGAAGCCCTGGCCACGCGCTATGAAGTGGGACCTCAGCTGGTCCGCCACCAGTTGGAGAACCATCGCGTCCGCGAGCAGGCTCGCCGCTGACCATCGATCGGGACGTGGCCCCGCGGACGGCATCGGCGATCCGCGGGCTCAGGCGTGCTTGTCCGCCTTGCCCGTGCCCGGCTGGACGGTCCAGCTCGGCGGCTCGTCCTTGCCGGCCTGCTCGTCACGTTCGGCGTCCTCGGCGGTGGCCTGGACGATGCCCTGGGCGTGATGGACCGGGGCATAGACCGCGTACAGCCGCATCGGCTCTTCGCCGGTGTTGATCACGTCGTGCCAGGCGCCCGCCGGGACCTGGATCGACCAGTCGTCCTCGACATCGACCTGGAAGTCCAGGTTGTCCTCGCTCGGGCCCATGACGCAGCGCCCCCTGCCGGATTCCAGCCGCAGGAACTGATCGGTCTCCGGGTGGGCCTCCAGACCGATCGACTCACCGACGGGAATGGACATGAGGGTGACCTGGAGATACCGACCCGTCCAGGCGGTCGTCCGATAGTTCTCGTTCTCCACTGTCGCCTTCTCGATGTCGAAGGCATTGGGCTTGGCGCCCGGGTCGTTGATGTCCATCGTTCGTTTCCTCTCATTGCTCTCGGACAAGGTTCGATTCGAGCCTTTCACAGCGGCTAGCTCGTCGGGGCGACAGGTGGGCTCTCGGCCTCAGTCCCACTCAGCCGAGGATCATCAACTGCCCGGTGGTGCGGGTCATCGCCACATAACGATCGACCGCGCCCTCGATCCCTGCCCCGAACCGCTCCGGGTCGACCAGCACGACAAGGTCGAACTCCAGGCCCTTGGCCAGCTCGGGGGTGAGTGATCTGACGCGCTCGGTTCCCGAGTAGGCCGGGTCGCCGATCACACACCCGATCCCATCGGGGTGGGCGTCCTGCCACTCGGCGACAATCCGCTCCAGATCCGTCGCCGCCCCGTGGCCGACCGGGGCGCCCTCGCGGATGGACACCGGCACGTTCGCGTCGGGAATCGCCGCCCGGATGACCGGTGCGGCCTCGTCCATCACCGACCTGGGTGTCCGGTAGTTGATCGACAGCGACGACAGCGCCACCTCACCGACCCCGACCCGCTCCAGTCGCTCGGCCCAGGTTTCGGTGAACCCGCGCCGCGCCTGGGCGCGGTCACCGACGATCGTGAAGCTCCCCGATGGGCAGCGGGCGCGGAGCATCTGCCACTGCGCATCGGTCAACTCCTGGGCCTCGTCCACCACCACGTGGGCGAACGGCCCGCCGAGCCGGTCCGGCTCGATGACCTCAACGATGTCACGCTCATCCAGTGCGGCCCGCAGGTCCTCACCGCTCAGCATCGACATGACCAGCATCTCGGTCGGGTCGTGCCGGATGAGGTCGGCCACCACCTCGTCCATCCGCTCGCGCTCGGCGGCGAGCGCGACCTCCCGCCGCCGGTCCCGGCCCGCCGCATCGGGGTCGCCGAGCCGGCGCCGGGCGGCATCCAGCAGCGGCAGATCCGCCAGCGTCCACGCCGCACCCTCGGGGCGCGCCAGCCGGCGTACCCCCTCCTCCCCCAGCCACGGCGCACACCGCCGCAGATAGGCCGGCACCGACCACAGGTCGCTCAGCAGCTCGGCCGGGTCGAGGATCGGCCAGGCCGCGCCGAGTGCCTCCACCAGATCGCTGTCGCGGGCGAGCGCCGCACGGACCATGCCCGGGCGGAGCTCCTCGGGATCGATCGGCTTCTGCCGCGGCCCCTGGTCGGCAGGTGCGAACTCGTCGCGTTCGCTCTGCTCCTCCTCCAGCGCCTCGTCTTCGAGCCCCTCGGTGAGCTCCGCGACGATCTTGTCCAGCGCGATCTCGGCGAGCGCATCCCAGATGGCGCCGCGGGCCTCGTTGTGCGGGGTCCCGGTCTCGATCGAGGCGAAGGCCTCGGCCCAGTCGTCGGCGCTGATCCAGACATCTGCCCAGGGCGTCTCGGCCCAGACGCCCTCGGCGGGCGGCTCCTCGAAGAGCGCGACGGCCGGCTCGATCGCCTCGACCAGGCGCGCATCCGCCTTCAACCGGGCGACTTCGGGATCCGCCTCGGCGTCCGCCGCCGCGCCCTCGGGGACGAGGTCGCGCAGCGTGCACGTGAGCACGCCGTCCTCGCCGAGGCTGGGCAGGACGTCGGCAACATAGGCCAGGAACGGCACCGACGGGCCGACGAACAGGACGCCGCCGCGGTGGTGGATGCGCGGATGGTTATAGAGCAGATAGGCCGTCCGGTGCAGCGCCACCACGGTCTTGCCGGTGCCCGGACCACCATCGACCACGAGCGCACCCTGACCGGGAGCCCGGATGATCGCGTCCTGGTCGGCCTGGATCGTGGCCAGCACGTCTCGCATCCGCCCCGACCGGGCACCGCCGAGGGAGGCGATGAACGCCGACTGGTCGTCGAGCGCGGCGTTGTGCTCGAGCTCGTCGGTGGCGAACACCTCGTCCCAATAGTCGGTGATGCGCCCATCGGTCCAGTGATAGCGGCGGCGGCTCACCAGCCCCAGCGGGTTGGCATGCGTGGCAGCGAAGAACGGCTCGGCGACGGGGGTGCGCCAGTCGATCAGGAGCTGGCGGCCGGCTTGGTCGCGCAGGCCGAGCCGGCCGAGGTAGGCGACCGAGCCGCTCTCGTCGACCATCCGTCCCAGGCACAGGTCCAAGCCGTGGCGGCGCAACGCGCGCATGCGCGCGGTCAGCCGGTGGATCTCCTCATCCCGCTCCAGCGCCTCGATACCGCCCTTGATCGGCGTCTTGCGCGCCACCGCGAGCCGCTCGGTCAGCTCGGCGATCGTGTGATCGAGGCTCGCATCGAGCGCGGCGAAGAACTCCTCGTCCGCGGCGATCAGCCCGGGGTCCTCCTTGGCCCGCAGGCGGTCGGGCAGGTTGAAGGGGCTGAACGAGGAAGTCGTCACGGCGGCGCCTCCAGAGTCGGTGAGTCTCGATTGTGGCTCGGATCCTGGGGTCCGCCGCAAGTCCGCCCGGCGATGTGTGATCCGGGGTGCCACATCCCGCCCACGGCGATCTGTCGCAGACTCATTGACCCGGTCGAGGCCCTGGGACCCGCGAAGTCACTCGATCCCGGGCAGCCCGGCGCCGATGATCGCGATGTCGACGTGCTCGACGTCTGTGCTGTTGCTCTTATGACGGGCCGTTCCCCGGCCGGCCCGCAGCGCGGACCGGCCGAGTCACGCGCAGGATCACTTCTTCGCGCTCTTGCCGCCCTTCTTGACAGCCTTCGCGGACTTCTTGGCTGCGCCCTTGACGTCCTTGGCCGCCTTCTTCGCATCCTTCTCCGCCGACTTGCGGGCCTTGGCGTCGGCCTTCGCAGTCTTCGCGTCGGCCTTGGCGTTCTTGGCCTGCTTGTCCGCCAGCTTCTTGTCGTTCTTGGCGCCGGTCTTGAGATCCTTGGCCACCTTCTTGCCTTCGTCCTTCATCGCCTTCGCGTCCTTCTTGGCCGCGGTCTTGACGTCCTTCGCCATCGGACACCCCTTCGTGTCGATATGTGAACAATGTTCCGATTTAACCAGCGCTCGTGGGGTCCGTCAATGGCCCCGCGCCCGTGCTGGCTAGCGTTGATCCCCGGTCGATGGAGGAGGCAGCAAGTGAGCCGAGTATTCATCACGGGGTCCGCCGAGGGCCTCGGGCGGCACGCGGCCGAGGCCCTGCTGGCGGACGGGCACGAGGTGGTCCTGCATGCCCGCTCCGCAGCGCGGCTGGAGGCGGTCCGCGATCTGCGCGATCGCGGGGCGTACGCCGTGGTCGGCGATCTGTCCGATCTCGCGGCGACGCGCGCGCTGGCCGAGCAGGTGAATGCGCTCGGGCGGATGGACGCGGTGATCCACAACGCCGGCGCCGGCATCGGCTCGGGGGAGATCCTGCTGCCGGTGAACGTGGTGGCGCCCTATGTGCTGACGGCGAGCATGGCACGGCCGTCCCGGTTGATCTATCTGAGCAGCAGCATGCACCGCGGTGGCAGCGCGACCATCGAGGGGCTGGACTGGTCCGGGGCCACGGACACCGCGGACTATTCCGACAGCAAGCTGCTGGTCACCGCGCTGACGATGGCCATCGCCCGGCGATGGCCGGACGTGTTGAGCAATGCCGTCGACCCCGGCTGGGTGCCCACCCGGATGGGCGGCCCAGGTGCCCCCGACGACCTCGCGCTGGGCCACGTCACGCAGGCGTGGCTCGCCGTGAGCGACGACGCCGAGGCACTCACCACCGGCGGCTATTGGCATCACCAGCAGCACCAGGACCCGCATCCGGCGACCCTCGACCCAAGGTTCCGAGACCAGCTGCTCGACGCGCTGGCCCGGCACACCGGCACGCATCTGGCGTGATCCGGGAAAGCCTCGCGGATCGCC